>CANIEV010000011.1 GCA_947466535.1 Betaproteobacteria bacterium | reverse complement strand
TCCGCCCGGGCGCAGCGTCTCGCCATCAGCGGCGTCGCGCACGGATCGAGCACCGCGAAATCCGCTTCCAGACCGACCGCGATCGAACCGACACTGCTCTCCGATCCCATCGCTCGGGCACCGGCGAGCGTGGCGAGATAGAAGGCATCGTGCGAGGTGAACGATTCTCCGGCGAGCTGCGCCACCTTGTAGGCCTCGTGCATCGTGTGCAGCATCGAGAAACTGGTGCCGCCGCCCACATCGGTCCCGAGCGCCACCCGCATTCCGGCGGATCGCGCTTTCGCGCAGGAAAACAAGCCGCTGCCGATGAACAGATTCGATGTCGGACAGAACGCAACCGAGCCACCCACTTGCGACAGGCGCGCACGATCGGCATCGTCCAGCCAGATGCCGTGACCGAGCACCGCGCGCGGACCAATCAGCCCGAAATGGTCGTACACATCGAGATAGCTGCGCGCGGACGGAAACAGTTTGGCCACCCAGGTCACCTCATCACGGTTCTCCGCGACGTGGGTCTGCATGAGCACGCCCGGATGGCCGCGGTACAGGCTGGCGGCCGCCTCCAGCTGCGCCTCGCTCGACGTCGGCGCAAACCGGGGGGTCACCGCATAGGACAGTCGCCCCTTGCCGTGCCATCGGCGAATCAGCGCGAGACTGTCGTCATGACCCGATTGCGCGGTATCCCGCAGAAACTCGGGACAGTTCCTGTCCATCATCACCTTGCCCGCCGCAAGCCGCAGGTTTCGCTTTGACGCCGCCTCGAAAATCGCGTCCACCGACTGCGGATGCACGGTCGCATACACCGCAGCACCGGTGGTGCCGTTTCGCAAAAGCTCGCCCAGAAAAAATTCCGCCGTCTCGCGCGCAATCGCGGGATCGCCGAACCTGCGCTCCTCCGGAAAGGTGTATCGCTCCAGCCACGTCAACAGTTGCTCGCCGTAGGACGCGATGATGTCGGTCTGCGGGTAGTGCACATGCGTGTCGATGAAGCCGGGCAGAATCAGGTGACCACGCCAGTCATCGACGCGAGCACCGGCAGGCAGACTGACAAGCAGGTCCGGGGCGTTTCCGACTGCAGCGATCCGGCCGCCAGTGACGATCACGAGTCCGTCAGGAACGTAATGAAAGGCATTCGGCGCTGTCCGGGGATCGTCGTCGAACCAGACGAGATCGCCTCGAAGTGCGCGCGTCGTCATTCCGTCTTCCATCCACGAATCGGACATGCTGGCCTTGGCTATGTTGTTGAACGGCAAACCGGGCGGCGGGGGCGGATCAGCCTTCCAATACGCGACTGGTGAACTCGCGGCGACTGCATGGCGATCGACGCATGCCAACCCCCGGGAATACTAATCGCGACCACCCGTAGCTGCAATTGACGGCAAACTCCCATCCACGATGAAACCTGCCCGCACCTCACGACCCAATGTCGGCTGACACCTGGTTCGCCTTCTTCGCTGCCGCCTGGGCGATCGCCCTGTCCCCGGGTGCGGGTGCGGTGGCCGCCATGTCCTCGGGGCTTCAGCACGGTCTCTCTCGCGGCTACTGGACCGTGATCGGACTGCAAATCGGTATCATCCTCCAGTTGTGCATCGTCTCCGCGGGCGTGGGCGCACTGCTCAGTGCCTCGAGCGCCGGATTCGAAATCGTCCGCTGGTTCGGTGTGGCTTACCTGTGCTGGCTGGGCATCCAGCAGTGGCGGGCACGGCCCGGCGAAATGCCAACCGTCGCCGTGTCCGACCGGACAAGCGCAAGCGCCATGATCCTCCGGGGCTTCCTCGTGAATGCGAGCAATCCCAAGGCGACGGTCTTCATGCTCGCCATCCTGCCGCAGTTCCTCGACCCGGCGCGGCCGCTTACCGTGCAGTACCTCGTCATGGGCGTCACCCTCGTCTCGGTCGATCTGGTAGTCATGGCCGGCTACACTGGCCTCGGTGCACGCGGTTTGCGGCTTTTGAACTCGTCCGGACAGCAACGAATCATTTGCCGGGTGTTCGGCACCCTGTTTATCGCTGCCGCGATGGTTCTGGCGGCATTTCGACGCGCCGCTTGAGTTCGCAGCGAAAAGCTTCAAGTATCGTTGACAGAGATATTTGAGGCCTCATATATTCACACCTGAAGCGTTTGGACCTGAATCGGGCTTTCCCGTCCGCCCGACAGGCCTCAACACCCCGCAATTCCATCCAGCCCCCCCCCGGAACAAATCCCATGTCAGGCTCGCTGTCAGGAAGAGTCGCCGTCATTACCGGCGCAGGGCGCGGTATCGGCGCCGCGATCACGCAGGCGCTCGCCGCTGCCGGTGCCTCGGTCGTACTGATCGGGAGGGACGCAGGGCGACTGGAGTCGCAGGCGGCCAGCCTCGGAACCTCCGCCAGCGTCCAGACCGCCGATGTCACCGACGAGGCGAGCGTGAAAGCCGCGTTTGCCGCGATCCGCTCGCGCCACCCGCGAATCGACATTCTGGTCAACAATGCCGGACAGGCGGCGAGCAGCCCGCTTGCGAAGATGGACCTCGCGCACTGGAACAACATGATCGCGGTCAATCTGACCGGCACCTTTCTCTGCACCCGTGAAGTCGTCCCGGCGATGATCAAGCAGGACTACGCGCGGATCGTCAACGTTGCGAGCACCGCGGGCCTGATCGGCTATTCCTATGTTTCCGCCTACGCCGCGGCCAAGCACGGCGTGATCGGTCTGACCCGTTCGCTGGCGCTCGAAACCGCGAAGAGCAGGCTCACCGTGAACGCGGTGTGCCCCGGCTTCACCGAAACGGACATTGTCCGTGATGCCGTCGCGAATATCATGTCGAAAACCGGCAAGAGCGAAGCCGAAGCCCGCGCCGCCCTGGTCGCCACCAATCCGCAGGCACGCATGGTCCAGCCAGGCGAAGTCGCCAATGCCGTCCTCTGGCTCTGCACTCCCGGCTCCGAATCGATCACCGGGCAGTCTATTTCCATCTCAGGCGGGGAGGTGATGTGAGAATTCCCCAGAGCGGAGCGCCCGCAAAGATGCGTCGATGAGCGTCGAAGCCGTAATGAAGGAGACATCGCTCGACCACGAATCCCGTGCAATCGAGGGAGATCACGACGCGCTCCGCCTGTGGCTGCGCATGCTCACCTGCACCAGCCTGATCGAGACCGAAATACGCGCGAGGATGCGCACTACGTTCCGGTGCACCCTGCCGCGCTTCGACCTGATGGCGCAACTCGCACGTCATCCGGAAGGGTTGAAAATGGGCGAAATCAGCCGCAGGCTGATGGTCACCGGCGGAAACGTCACCGGGATCACCGACCAACTGGTAAAGGAAGCGCTGGTCACGCGCGAGGCGCTTGCCAACGACCGTCGCGCGTATCTGGTCAAGCTCACACCCGCAGGCCGCAAGGCGTTCCAGTGCATGGCGCAGGAGCACGAGCAATGGGTGGCTGACCTCCTCGGCACTCTGCCGGAGCACGGTCGCCGCGAACTTCATGAACTCCTCGGCGACCTGAAAAACGGCCTGGCGAGGAAACACCCGGAACACTGAAACAACACCGCCTCGCCCGCGCAGGAAGCGCAGGCGCAATCCCAACGAAACCGGACGATCCGAATGACAACTCAGCAACGCGAATTCGCAGCTTACAAGGCAACGCATTTCGACTGGAAAACCGAGGGCAAGGTCGGCTTCATCACGCTCAACCGACCCGAGCGCAAGAACCCGCTCACTTTCGAATCGTACGCCGAGCTTCGCGACCTGTTCCGCGCGCTGAACTACGCCACCGACGTGAAGGTAATCGTTGTCAGCGGTGCCGGCGGCAATTTCTGCTCGGGCGGCGATGTGCACGAGATCATTGGACCGCTCACGAAAATGGCCATGCCCGAGCTGCTCGAATTCACGCGCATGACCGGAGATCTGGTGAAGGCGATGCGCTCCTGCCCGCAGCCGGTCATCGCGGCGGTGGACGGAATCTGCGCGGGTGCCGGCTCGATCATCGCCCTTGCCTCGGACTTCCGCTACGGCACGCCCGCCGCCAAAGCGGCCTTCCTGTTCGTTCGCGTCGGCCTCGCCGGCTGCGACATGGGCGCTTGCGCCCTGCTGCCGCGCCTGATCGGGCAGGGCCGCGCCTCGGAGCTGCTCTACACCGGACGCTCGCTCGGCGCGGACGAAGGCCTCGCCTGGGGCTTCTTCAACCGGATATGCCCGTCCGACACGCTCGTTACCGATGCCGCGGGCCTGGCTAAAAGTCTTGCCGACGGCCCGACCTTTGCACACGCGATGACCAAGAAGATGCTGCATCAGGAATGGAACATGGGCATCGACGAGGCCATTGAGGCGGAAGCCCAGGCGCAGGCGATCTGCATGCAAACCCAGGATTTCCACCGCGCCTATCACGCCTTCGTCGGAAAACAGAAGCCCGTATTCGAAGGCAACTGAAACACAACCAATCAACAAGGAGGATCACCCATGAACAGCAAATGGATCGACATCAAGGCAGGTGACGGCGGCAGTTTCAAGGGCTACCTTTCGCTCCCGCCGCTTGGCAAGGGACCCGGCCTCGTACTGATCCAGGAGATCTGGGGCGTCAATCAGCATATCCGCGCGGTCGCCGACCAGTACGCGATGGACGGCTATGTGGTGCTCGCACCCGACGTTTTCTGGCGCATGCAGCCGATGGTGGATCTTGGCTACGACAAGGAAGGCTCGGAAAAGGCATTCGACTTCATCAAGAAGATCGACTTCAGGAAAACCACCGAGGACATGGGCGCCACAGTGCAGGCGCTGCGTGCCCTGCCCGATGTCACCGGCAAGGTCGGGGCCGTGGGGTTTTGCATGGGCGGCTATCTTGCCTACATGTCGGCGGCGCACGCGGGCGTGGACGCGGCGGTGTGCTACTACGGCGGCGGCATCCACAAACAGCTCGGCGAAGTGGCAAAGATCAAATGTCCGATCATGCTGCACTATGCCGAGAAGGATCACTTCATACCGATGGACGCGGTCGATTCGGTGAAAAAGGCATTCGAGGGCAAGAGCAATGCACGAATCGACGTCTATCCCGGCATCGACCACGGCTTCAACTGCTGGGAACGCCCCTCCTACGACCAGACCTCGGCCGCACTCGCCCGAGGCCGGTCGCTTGCCTTCCTCGCGACCCACCTGTGAGCGACCGCAGCTTCCTCGACTGGCCGTTTTTCGACGACGGTCACCGCAAGCTTGCCGCGGACTTGGAAACCTGGTCCGCGGATAAACTTGCGCATGTCGAACACGGTGACGATGTCGACAACACCTGCCGCGCGCTGGTGAAAAGCCTGGGCGCGGGTGGCTGGCTGCGCTACTGCGTGCCTGCCGCCTACGGCGGCGCACTCGAGAAGCTCGACTCCCGCTCGCTCTGCCTGCTGCGCGAAACGCTCGCCCGCTACGACGGGCTTGCCGACTTCGCGTTCGCAATGCAGGGCCTGGGCAGCGGCGCGATCTCGATCGCAGGCAGCGAAGAACTTCGTCGCCGATTCCTTCCGAAAGTCGCCTCTGGCGAGGCGATCGCCGCCTTTGCGCTGTCCGAACCGGAAGCCGGCTCCGATGTGGCGGCGATGTCGACCTCCGCCGAGCTTTGCGGCGATCATTACGTACTCAATGGCGAAAAGACCTGGATTTCCAACGGCGGCATCGCCGATTTCTATTGCGTCTTTGTCCGCACCGGCGAAGCGCCCGGTGCGCGCGGCCTCACCGCGTTCGTCGTGGAAGCCGGCACTGCCGGATTTGAAGTCGCCGAGCGTATCGATGTGATCGCACCGCATCCGCTCGCGCGCATCCTGTTCAAGGATTGCAAGATCCCGGTCGCCAACCGGCTCGGCGCCGGCGGCGGCGGGTTCAAGGTCGCGATGCAGACGCTCGACATTTTTCGTGCTTCGGTCGCGGCGGCCGCCCTCGGTTTCGCGCGCCGTGCTCTGGATGAAGGCCTCGCGCGAGCAACTTCGCGCAAGATGTTCGGCCAGAACCTCGCCGATTTCCAGCTCACGCAGGCGGCGATCGCCGACATGGCGACCTCGATTGACAGCTCGGCACTGCTCACCTACCGCGCAGCCTGGCTGCGCGACGTGAAGGGCGAACGCACCACCCGCGAAGCCGCGATGGCGAAGATGGTCTCGACCGAAGAAGCGCAGAAGACCATCGATCGCGCTCTGCAGATGTTCGGCGGGCTCGGCGTGACGCGCGGCGAGACCGTGGAGCGTCTCTATCGCGAGATACGCGCGCTTCGCATCTATGAAGGTGCGACCGAAGTCCAGAAACTGATCATTGCGCGGGAAACCCTCAAGGGCATTTCCGGCTAAAGCAGACGCTATATCGGGAGACATCAATGGCATACACCGCTCACATCGACACCTTTGCACGCGACAACCTGCCCCCGCGGAAATACTGGCCGGAATTCAGTTTCGACCTTCCCGAGGTCAAGTATCCGGCGCGCATGAACTGCGCCGCCGAACTGCTCGACAAGAGCCTGGAGAACGGCTGGGGACAGAACATCGTGATCCGCACGCCCGACGGCCAGTGCACCTACGAGCAACTGCTCGCGCAGACAAACCGCATAGCCAACGTGCTGGTCCGGAACATGGGACTGAAGCCGGGCAATCGCGTGCTGCTGCGCGGCCCGAACAACCCGGTCATGGCCGCCTGCTGGATGGCGGTGATGAAGGCAGGCGGCATCGTCGTTGCCACCATGCCGCTGCTGCGAGCCAAGGAGCTCACCGAAATCGTCGTCAAGGCGGAGATCACCCACGCCCTGTGCGACAAGCGCCTGCAGCAGGAACTGGTGAACGCGCTGCCCGATTGCCCGACGCTGAAGAAGATCGCCTACTGGTACGACGACGCGTCCGATTCGCTCGATGAGCTCTGCAAGAAGGCCTCCGGCGAATTCAGGACGGTGGATACATCGGCCGAGGACGTCGCACTGATCGCCTTTACATCCGGCACGACCGGAAAGCCGAAGGGCACGATGCATTTCCACCGCGACGTCGTGGCGATGTGCGACCTGTTTCCGCGCTCCACGCTCAAGCCCGAGCCAACGGATATCTTCTGCGGCACGCCGCCGCTCGCCTTCACCTTCGGACTCGGCGGCATGCTCTGCTTCCCGATGCGATTCGGCGCATCCACCGTGCTGATGGAGCGGGCGACGCCCGAGTCGCTGATGGAAACCATCCAGAAATTCAAGTCCACGGTCTGTTTTACCGCGCCCACGTTCTTCCGCCAGATGGCGCAGGTGGCGAAGGCGCACCCTACCCCCTCTCTCAAAAAATGCGTATCGGCGGGCGAGGCTCTGCCCGATGCGACCCGCCAGATGTTCAAGCAGGCGACCGGCATCGAGATCATCGACGGCCTCGGCTCGACCGAGATGATCCACATCTTCATATCGCACACGCCCGAGCGCACCCGCCGCGGCGCGTCCGGGTACGCGATCCCCGGCTACAAGGCAACGGTTCTCGACGACAACGGCAAGCCCTGCGCGCCGGGCGTGGTCGGCCATCTTGCAGTGAAGGGCCCGACCGGCTGCCGCTATCTCGCCGACGATCGCCAGCGCACCTACGTACGGAACGGCTGGAACGTTACCGGTGATGCCTACAAGATGGATGCCGACGGCTATTTCTATTACCAGGCCCGCACAGACGACATGATCATCTCCGCCGGCTACAACATCGCCGGCCCCGAGGTTGAGGGCGCGCTGCTCAAGCATGAAGCCGTGGCCGAATGCGGCGTGGTCGGCATAGCCGACGAAGAGCGCACGCAGATCGTCAAGGCGGTCGTGGTGCTCAAGCCCGGATACACCCCGAACGACCAAATGGTGAAGGGCCTGCAGGATTTCGTGAAAAATTCGATCGCGCCCTACAAATATCCGCGGGCGATCGAATTCGCGACGTCACTGCCGCGCACCGAGACCGGGAAGCTGCAACGCTTCAAGCTTAAATAACAAAAACGGAAAGCTTCGGAACAGGGAGGGAGGAAGAGCCCTCCCTCCCTTTGCCGCAACAGCGGCGGCAAAGGACTCGGTGACGAACAGGGAAGGCAGACACCACCTTCCCTGTAAGCCCCTCCCCCCCCTGCAAAGCCCGCGTCGAGCGGGCTTTGTTTTTCATGGGTGTCATTGCGAGCGAAGCGAAGCAATCTCGACTCGCGTCACCCAGCGGATTGCTTCGTCGCTGCGCTCCTCGCAATGACCGAAGCTTTCTTGGCGCCTTGGCGGTAAAAGGGCGTTAGCGATAAGACTGCGATCCCCGCTAAACCTTGAACGATTCCAGGGTCTCGGGCGCGAACAGGTCCTCCGGCTTGAGGCGTTTCTTCGACAATCCCTGCTCGTGGTGATAGCGAAGGAAGGTCTCGAGCACGCTGCGATTCTCCTGCAGCCCGTAGGGCCACCAGTCCTCTCCGAGTTCGCTTCGTGCCTGCTCGACATGCGCCACCAGCCAGGGAAGCATCGCCATGTTGGCGGCCGTCTGGATCAGGCCCTCCATGGTCCTGCGTTTCGCCTCCACAAACGCCTTGTAGAGCGATTGCGCGACCCACGGATTCTCGCGGTACACATCGCGACGGATAACCACCGTGTGCATGATCGGGAAAATCTTCGTCCGACGGTAATAGTCGAGTTCGGTCTCGACGTAGTTCGGGAACAGGCGCTTCACGTCATTCGGGCGGGAATACAGCGTGGACGGCGCGCGCGCGGAGTGCAATGCGTCGATCTCGCCATCGGCGAGCATCTGCGACAGGGTCTTGTTGTTGGGGATGGCGGATATCCGGATTTCGGACGGCAGATCGAGCTTGAGCTTTTCCTCGCGGCCAGGTTCCTCCTCGCCGCCGGTGAAATATTCCACGCTGCTGACCGGCACCTTGCACTCATCGGCAAGAATGCCCCGAATCCACACCGGCGCCGTCATCTGGTATTCGGGGACGCCGACACGCTTGCCCACAAGCTGCTCGGGCCGGGTAATACCGCTTTTCGCGGACACGAACACGCAGGAATGGCGAAAAAAACGCGAAGGGAAAACCGGAATCGCGATGAACGGCGGATTTTCCCGCTGCAGCGAAAGCGTGTACGACGACAGCGACATCTCCGCCACATGGAATTCGCGATTGCGAAGCATCCGAAAGAACGTTTCCTCGACCGACAAGGGCAGGAAGGTCAGGTCGATACCCTCGGCACGCACGCTTCCATCGGCGAGCGCCCGGGTACGGTCGTAATCCCAGCAGGCGATGGTGAGCCGCAGGTCAGACATATGTTTCCTCCTGTGAAATGGTGTTTTGCGCCAGTATACTCGTGGGCTTGAGGCATTCCCTCGGCATTCCCTCGAATACGGCGCTTTCATGAAGAGCACCCGACGCCGGAAATCTTCTCCTGGAGGAAGACAATGAAATCGATTCGCCTGAGCCTGTTCGCGCTCGCTGCCTCGCTTGCCTGCGGTATTGCACACGGCCAGGACTATCCGAACAAGGCCGTAAAGATCATCGTTCCGTACGCCACCGGCGGGCTGCCCGACACCATGGCCCGACTGATCGGTCAACGCCTTAACGAAACACTCGGACAGCAGTTCCTCGTCGATAACCGTGGCGGTGCCGGAGGCATTTCCGGAACCGACGCGGTGGCCAAGTCAGCACCTGACGGATACACCCTGGTAGTCGCCGATGTCGGCCAGCTCGCGATCAATCCCTTTCTCTACAAAAAACTGCCCTACGACTCGATCAAGGACTTTGCGCCGATCGGACTCGCAGGAACCTCGCCCCTGTACATCGTGATCCACCCCTCCGTGCCCGCGAACACACTGCAGGAACTGATCGCGCTCGTAAAATCCAAACCGGGACAGTTCAATTACGGATCGGCGGGAACCGGCAGCATCCATCACCTGACGATGGAGTCGTTCAAGGCGGCGCTGGGCCTGGAGATCACGCACATTCCGTACAAGGGCTCGGGTCAATCCGTTCCTGCGCTGCTGGGCGGACAGGTCAACATGCTGCCCACAGCTCTGCCCTCGATGGCGGTTCACGTAAAGAACGGCAAGGTAAAGCTGCTCGCAATCACCACGCTAAAGCGTTCGGCGGCGGAACCACAGGTTCCCGCGGTCGCCGAAATAGTGCCCGGTTTCGACTTTCTCGCCGAGATCGGCCTGCTCGCCCCCGCAGGCACACCACCGGCGATCGTCAACCGTCTGTCGCAGGAAATCGCGAAGGCCGTCCGCCATCCTGACATCTTGCCGCGCTTCACCGCGCTGGGAATCGATCCGGTCGGCTCCACGCCGGACGCCTACGCCGCGAATATCCGCGCCGCGTTTGAAAAATACGCGAAGGCCGTCAAGGTCTCCGGCGCGCAAGCGCAGGACTGAGCGAGCTTGCCGGGCAGAGGAAGCACAGCGGCTCATGTCCGGTACGCGCGCGGCGTCGCCTGACACCGCGTTCTGGCGGGTGATTCCGTGAATGCGTTCGTGCACGAACCCGCGCGTCGGACTCCGGTCCTCGCCGAGGCCGATGTCGTCGAACGCTACGGCTTTCTCGGCGGCATGGGCACCGCGGCGGGCGTCACCAATTTCTGCGGACTGTTTGCCAACGTGCATGGCGAGATCCGGCGCGTGGTGCACGGCATCGCCGACGAATTGCTCGACCGGATGCAGCGACTCGGAGGCCTCAAGGTTCCGCACGACATCTTCGGCAAGACGCGGGCGCAGGCCTACGACATGCCGGCATTCAAGCTCGCTGCCGACGAGTTGCTGCTCGAGTCCGGCGCACAACTGCTGTTTCACGCGCTTGGCGCCGGCGTCTGCATGGATGGCGAGCGCACCATCGATGCACTGATCGTGGAAACCAAATCCGGCCGCGGCGCGGTGCGAGGAAAAATATTCATCGACGCCTCCGGGGACGGCGATCTCGCACATTGGGCTGGCGCACGCTGGGAAAAAGGGGACGATAACGGCCACCTGCTCTACCCGACGCTGATGTTCCGGGTCAACGGGGTGGACCCCGCGCGCGCCGACGCGGAAGCGATAAACACGCTCATGGCTCAGGCGGTCGAAGAGGGAAGCCACCGTTTTCCCCGCAAGGGCGCGATCGTCCGCCCGCAGAAAAATCCCGCCGAATGGCGCGCCAACGTGACCCAGATCCGCAATTCCGTCGGCCTCGCGATGGACGGCACCGACGCGATGCAGTTCTCCGCCGGCGAGATCGAAGGACGCCGGCAAATCGGCGAGTATTTCCGCTTCCTGCGCGATCGCGTCCCTGGGTTTGAGGCGAGCTACATCCTCGACATTGCCCCGCAGGTCGGCATACGCGAAACACGCCGCGTCGTCGGCCGCTACATGCTCACCGCCGAGGATGTTCTCGGCTGTGCGAGTTTCACCGACACGATAGGCGTCAACGGCTGGCCGCTCGAGCAGCATGTCGCGGGCGACGTGAACTGGACCTGGCCGGCGATCCCGCAGTCGCGCGGCTTCAATCAGCTTCCTTTGCAAATGCTGCTTTCTGCCGACATCGACAACCTGCTGGTTGCGGGTCGCTGCGCATCGATGACATCCGCCGCACAGTCCGCGGCGCGGGTGAGCGGCGGCTGTTTCGTGATGGGGCAGGCCGCAGGGACCTGCGCGGCTCTTGCGCTCGACGAGCACATCACCCCTGCCGAACTGGACGTCGCGAAACTCCAATCCCGTCTCGAGCGCGACGGTGCGTGGCTCGGCCGCGAAGATTGACTACCAAATTGATGGCCATTCGCGTCGAGCGCAGCGAATCACCCGCGAGTGTTGGCGACGCGCGGATGATGATCGAGCGGCTCGAACGCGAACCCGGCGCCTGGCTCGGTTGCGATGTCTCGGTGGAAGGACTGTACCGACGCGAGGCGATCGCCTGCGCGGACCCCGCACTCGCGTTCTATCTCGACGGCAATACCTTGCGAATCGTGCCCCGGACCCCGACCGGTCACGCGATTGCCGCATCCATCGAACCTCTGCATGCGTTCGAGCGCCGGGAAGGACGGCTCGAAATCGGTTTCGGGAACTCCGCATCTGTGCCGCATCCCGTGATCGCGTTTCTCCGGAGGTTCCTTGCGCTGTTCGCGCCCGCGTGTTCCGAGCTCGGGCTCTACGGTGCGTTCGCGTTCGACTTTTATCGGCTTGAAAGCGGCGACGCGATTCCGCAGGACGGTCGCAGGCGCATGGCGCTGTTCTTCCCCGAACGCGTACTTATCACCGGGGATGCGGGACACCGGTGGATCACGTTTCGCTTCCCCGATCTCGTGTTGTCATCGAGCACACCTGTGCCTGCAGAGCCAACGCCTGCCCGGCTCGAGTCCCGCACCGATGACCATCCCCCCGGCGGTCATGCGGCCGCGGTTGCGCGAGGAGTCGAGCGACTTGCCCGCGGCGAACTTGCCTCGCTCGTGCTCTCGCAGACCTTCCGGCGCCCCGTACAGACATCCCTCGGTGCCGCGTTTGCGACGCTACGCGCAGCGAATCCCTATCCCGCGATGTTCTTTCTCAATCTTGGCGGCGGTGAGACTGTCTTCGGTGCATCGCCGGATCTCCAGGTACGCGCCGATGCTACCTGGGTGGAAACCGCGCCGGTGTGCGGGACGGTGCGACGCGGTCTCGATCCGCTGGACGACTACGCGCAGGCACGCGAACTGTTCAATTCGGAAGTCGACGAGGCTTCCCTTGCTGTCTGCGGCGACTCGGATCGCAACGACAAGGCAAAAGTGTGCGTTCCGGGCAGCGTGGAACTCGTCTCGCGCCGCAGGCTGCATTTTTTCAGCACCATCATCCATGCGATCGACCACAACCGCGGACGACGTCGCGCGGATGCGGACGCATTTGACATCCTGCTCGCGCACAGCACCCCCGCCACCGTGACCGGCATGCCCAAGCGCACTGCCGTGGCCGCGATCGAGGCGCTCGAACCCGGCTGGCGAGGCTGGTACGCGGGAGCAGCGGTGCGCATCGGCTGCGACCGGAGTCTCGAGGCGCTCACGATGCTGCGGTTTGCCCGGGTGATCGACGGCTGGGCGGAAGTGCGCACCGGAGGCAGCCTGCTCGCGGACTCCGATCCGCAGCGGGAAGAAGCGGAAACCCGGCTGAAAGCCGAAAGTCTGTTTCGCGTGCTGGCAGGTGGGTCGCCCACGTCACTGCGATCGGCCCCGGACACGCCACCGACGCACACTGTGAGACTCATCGATATCGGCGACCCTCTCGGACCTCTCGCGAGGGAAGCGCTCGTTCGCGCAGGCACCCTGTTCGCAGACGACGCTGGCATCAGCGTCCTCGGAGACGGCACGACCGAATCAGCACGTGCCACGCTTGCCGGCCTGGTGGATGGCCCGCTGCTTGCGATCAACAACGCCGGCCTTGCGCTGCTCGAGAACGAAGGCGCCGAAGCCGAACGCCTGCCTCGCGCGCAATTCGCCCGCTCGATCGAAGCGCATGCGACGGAATCCGGGTTTCTCTCGGAAATCGGCACATTCACCGCGGGCATCTATTCCGATCGTCGGCTGCTCGCAGACCGGTTGCCGTCTGGCTGGATCGCGATCGCGCTCGGCACCGACAGACGCGTGCTCGTCGCCGCCCATCCGGGACAGCGACGCTGCGCGATCCTGTTTCGGGCGGATTCCGCACTGTCGTCCCGGCACGACGCCGGCATACGGGTACTTGCCGCCGCACTCGCCTGGCTCGCGCACGATTTGCCGCGACGCGCGACATGACCCGGAGAGTAAGATTTCCGCCGCATCCACAAAGCCGCGGCTCCCGCTTCGCAAAGCGAGCGCGGGAAAGCCAGACGGCAACGAATCGAGAAGAAGTCGAATGAAAAAAATCACCCTTGCCCTGTTTTGCCTTGCACTGCTCGCCGGCGCAGCCGGCGCCCAGACCTGGCCGACCAAGCCGGTGAAGCTCGTCGTCCCGTATGCGCCCGGGTCGTCCCCGGACGTGCTGGCACGGCTGGTCAATGAAAAGACGGGCAAGGCGCTCGGTCATCCGTTGATCATCGAAAACCGCCCTGGCGCGGGCGGCAACACCGGCACCGACTACGTCGCCAAGGCGGCCCCGGACGGCTACACCTTCCTGATGTCCACCAACGGCCCGCTGGTCTACAACACCGTCCTGATCGAAAAGCTCCCCTACGATCCTTTCCGCGACCTCGCTCCGGTAACGCTCGCCGGCTGGCAGCCCAACGTCTGCGCTGTCTCGAACAACCTCAAGGTGGACACGGTCGCGCAGTGGATCGATGCGATGCGAAAAAATCCGGGCAAGTTCAATTTTTCGTCCACCGGCGTCGGCTCGATGTCGCATCTCTCGATCGAGATCCTGAAACTCAAGACTTCGTCCTATGCGGTTCACCTGCCGTATTCGTCTTCGCCGCAGGCAATCACCGCGATCGTGCAGGGTGATGTGCATTTCGCCTGCGTACCGCCGGTGGCGGTGATGCCGCAGGCGAAGGCAGGACGGATCAAGGCACTTGCGGTCACCAGTCCGGAACGATTCGAGACGCTGAAGGAGCTCCCTACCATGAAGGAACTCGGCTACCCGGAAATCCAGGCGATGGCCTGGATGGCCGTCATGGCCCCCGCGAAGACGCCTGCCGACATCATCAATCGCATGAGCCGCGAGCTCGTCATCGCACTTCGCGACCGTGACACCCGGGACAAGCTCGCGGGCGCCTACATGGAACCCGTCGGCGGTACCCCTGAGGACCTGTCGAAGTTCATGAAGGAAGAACTCGAGCGCTGGTCACCGGTAATACGCCACTACAGCTCGGCCGAAGTGAAATAGCATGCACCGAATCCACTATCCGTTTTCCAAAACCCATCCCGATCAGAAGGAGCATTAATGCATATCACCATGCTGGGCACAGGCGCCGCATTCCCGGACCCCGACCGCGCGCAATCGGGCATCCTTCTCACGCTCACCAACGGACGGCACTATCTGTTCGACTGCGGCGCGGGCATCACCCACAATATGGTGCGGGCGAACGTCAATCCGGCAGAAGTGCCGTTCGTGTTCCTCACTCACCTCCATCACGATCACTGCTGCGACTTCCCCCTGTTCGCGATCACCGGCTGGATGTGGTCGCGCAAGGGCGCGCCGATCGTGGTCGGACCCAAGGGCACCAAGCACTTCTGCAGCCACCTCTTCGAAGGCGGCGCTTTTGACACCGACTTCAGGGCACGCAGCTTCTATCCGGCACGAAAGACCAATCTCGAGGCCGTGCGCCCGGATGTGCGCGAGTGCTCGCCGGGCCTCGCCTACGAAGACGAACACGTGCGTATCACCTGCGACTGGGTCGAGCACATCCCTCGCGAAGTCAGCGAGTGTTTCGGCGTTCGCGTCGAGGCCGAAGGCAAGGTCCTCGCCTTCAGCGGCGACACCGCGCCCTGCGAGTCGATGGTGAAGCTCGCGCAGGATGCCGACTACCTGATGCACGAGTGCACCTTCCCGGAGGCCTTCATCGAGCATCGCAAGAAATCAGGTGTCGGCATCTTCGCGCATACCAGTCCGACCGAACTCGGGATCATCGCCAAGCGCGCCAACGTCAAGAACCTTGTGGCAACCCACTTCGGGCATTTCGAATCGACCAACGCGGTGATCAAACGCGCATCCACCGCCCATGTTCCGGTGGAACTCATGGGGCCGCACCTCATGGATGACGTGGTGCGCGACATCCGCAAGAACTACTCCGGCTCCCTGCGCCTCGCGCACGACCTGATGCGGATCGACATCTGAACAGGAGTCACGCAATGTCCGATCAGCCGAAGCCGCAGTATCGCGAGCACTATTTTCCGAACACCGAGGAACTCGGCACGCACGAGATGCGCGTCACCGCCCTGGGAACGGGGCGCCCGTTCCTGCGGCCGGCACAGGCCAACGCCGGCTGGCTGGTGGAACTGGGCAACGGCGACAAGTTCATGTTCGATTTCGGCTTCGGCACGCAGACCAATTTCGCGGCGCTTGAAATACCGTACGAGCGGATGACCGCCTATTTCGCCACCCACCTGCATACCGATCACGTGGGCGACTTCCCGCAAATCTGGGTCGGCAGCTGGGTGGGTGGGCGACTTGTTCCGCTCGAAGTCTACGGTCCGTCGGGGCCCGAGCCGAAATACGGCATGAAGCATTTCGTGGACAAGATCAGGGAGGCGTACGCCTGGGACACCGACACGCGTGTGGGCTTTCTTCCCGCGGTCGGCGCCGAGATCAACGTGCACGAATTCGAGTATTCGAAAGTGCACGTCGTCTATGACCGCAATGGCGTAAAGATCACCAGTTTTCCCGCGGTGCACATCTACGACGGGCCGGTGAGCTTCCGCCTCGAATGGAACGGCCTCGTGTTCGTGTATTCGGGCGACACGACGCCCTCGTGGTTCATGGTCGAGAACGCGATGAACGCGGACATAGTCATCCATGACACCTACAACACGGTCTCGCAGCTGGTTGCGAAATCCGGCTACGACGAACGCAGTGCCCGCAGCATGGCGGGCTACGTCCACTCGCTTCCCAACGAGGCAGGCCGCGTGTTCGATCTGATCAAGCCGCGGCTCGCGGTGGGTTTCCACTTCTTCAACGACTTCGATACCGCGCCGGAAATGGCCTCCGAGATCCGCAAGAACTACTCTGGGCCGCTTGCGCTCGCCAAGGACCTGATGGTGTTCAACATCACGCGCGAGCAGATCGTGACGCGGATGGCGGTGACCAGCTCGCATGTCTGGCCGAGCCGGCCGGACAACGGCAAAGCCTTCCAGCAGGCGCCGCGAAAGGAGAAAATGAAGATGTCTCCCTGGCTTTCTGACAAACAGGTTTTCCCGAAATAGCCACCATCGCAGGAGCCCACATGAAGCGCCCCCGCACCACCCTCTCCTGTTCCACGCTGTTATTGATTTCGCTTTGCCTGTTCGGTGCCGCCCGCGGCGCTTTGGCCGAGTGGCCGGAGCGACCGGTGAAACTCGTCGTGCCCTACGTCACCGGCGCGATGGGCGACCTCGTTTCGCGGATCGTGTCCGAAGGCCTGCGCACCGAACTCGGCCAGACCTTTCTCATCGACAACCGCCCGGGCGGCGGCGGCAACATCGGGGCCCGCGCGGTGGAACAGTCGCCGCCCGACGGCTACACCTTCCTTGTCGCACCCACCAACAATCTCGTGATCAACCAGTTTCTCTACAAGGACCTCGGATTCGATCCGCTGAATCGCTTCGATCCGGTGACGATCATGATCGACGCGCCCTCGGTGCTGTTCATCCCTGCGGCGAATCCGGCGAAGACGTTCCGCGAATTCACTGCGTGGGCGCAGGCCAATCCCGGCAAGGTCAACTACGGTTCGCCGGGCAGCGGCACACCACCGCACCTGTACGCCGAGGCGATCAACAAGGCCTTCCGCCTGGACATGACGCACATCCCCTACAAAGGCGCCACGCAGGTGGTAAGCGCGCTTCTCGCCAATGATGTCCAGTTCTATCTCGCGGGCGCCGGCGTGGGCCTGCCACACGTCAAGGAAGGGCGACTCAGGGCGATCGCGATCGCGCAACCGTCGCGGAATGAATTGCTGCCCGACACACCCACCTTCGAGGAAGCGGGATTGCGCGGCATCAACGCGAGCACATGGTGGGGAATCGTCGCACCGAAGGGGACCCCCGCCGCCGTGCTCACCCGCATGCAGGCATCACTCTGCAAGGTCATCGCCGACAAGGCGGTGCGCGCACGACTCATCCAGCTTGGCAACGTGCCGATCTGCAACTCGCCCGCGGAAATGGCGCGCCAGCTCGAGCAGGAAGCCGCCTACTGGCAGCGGACCCTGCCCGGTCTCGGCGTGAAGGCTGACTGAACATGCCCCCCGCGTCGGACGCGATTGAACGCGGGGAAAGCTACCTCGATGCGAACGGCTTTCGATTCCGCATCACGCTCGACGGCGCCCGTGACGCGCCCTGGTTGATATTCAGCAACTCGCTCGCAACCGACCTCACACTCTGGAACGATCAGGTCGATGCATTGAAGGATTCCTGGCGCATCCTGCGCTATGACTACCGGGGGCACGGCCGGTCCGCCCCGACCGACGGCAGCGAATCCGGCCTCGAATTCGGCCGCGACACGCTCGCCGCCGATCTGCTCGCGATCATGGATAAGGCCGGCATCGACCGGGCGCACCATGTCGGCACCTCAATGGGCTCGCTTGCGGGACTCGCTGCCGCAAGCCTCCAGCCAGAGCGGTTCGTGAGCATCACCGTATGCAATTCGCGACTGTGTTCCTCGGACGCCTCGGCTGCTCACCTCGAGCGCCGCGCCACGCTCGCACTTGACCACGGCATGGATGCCCTGATCGATATAACCCTCGAGAAGTGGTTCGCCCGGTCGGATCCTCCGGTGACCGGCGCGCTGCGCGATCGCATCGTCGCGATGATCCGGCACACCTCATCCGCCGGGTTCGCGGGATACGCCCGCGGAACCCGCCGCTACGACTTCACCACCGACATCGGCTCGTTGCCGATGCCGGTTCTGCTGGTCGCAGGCACGATGGACGGCGATGTCCTTCAGGAATTCCAGACGATCGCAGGTCGACACCCCGGGGTCCGCTGCGAACCGGTTCCGGGTGCAGGCCACCTTCCCAATGTCGAAGCACCGGGCCGGTACAACGCCCTTCTCAACGAATTCCTTACCCGATCCGGGAGGCAATCATGACCCTCGCGCCCAAATGCCCCATGAAGATCGCAGCCCGGCTCGCCACGCTTGCGACCTTGCTCTGCGCGGCATTCGTTGTGAACGCGCAGGCCTACCCCACCAAACCGATCAAGCTGGTAAACCCGTTCGCGCCCGGCGGCAGCGGTGACATCGTGTTCAGGATGATCGGCCCTGCGATCGAGGAACGTCTCGGGCAGCGCATCCTGATCGAGAACCGGGCGGGTGCCGGCGGAAACATCGGCGCAGAAGTGGTGGCGAACGCGCCGGCTGACGGCTACACGCTGCTGCTCGGCACCACCAACATCTTCACCATCAACCAGTTCGTGTTCAGCAAGCAAAGCTTCGACCCGATCAAGGCCTTCGCGCCGATAACGATCGTGGCCGACCTTCCATCGGTGTTCTACGTGTCAGCGGCCATACCCGCGAACACTCTGCAGGAGTTCGTCCTCTGGGCGCGTGCCAATCCGGGCAAGGTCAACTTCGCCTCGCCCGGCAGCGGCACCACGCCCCATCTCAACGTCGAGTTGCTTTCCCAGATCGCCGATCTGAAAATGGTCCACGTGCCTTACAAGGGACTGCAGCCCGCGATGGCTGCAGTGTTGTCCAACGACGTGCAGCTCTACCTCGCCGGACTTGGCGCCGGGCTCGGCCACCTGAAGGCGGGCAAGGTGAAGGGACTCGCGATCGGCAGCCGCCAACGCCTGCCCTCGGTCCCCGACATGCCTACCGCGATCGAAAGCGGCTTCAAGGACTTCGTCGCCAGCAACTGGTTTTCGCTTGCCGCGCCCGCGGGAACAGACCCGCAGATCATCGAGCGCTGGGCGATGGAAATTCGCCGCGCGCTCCAGCCGCAGGACACCCAGAAGCGCTTCGCCGATCTAGGCATGGTGCCCGGAGGTTCGACGCCGGCGGAAACTGCACGCCAGTGGGCGGATGAAGCAAAACTGTGGGAACGCGTTGTGAGGACCGCGAAGATCAAGGCAGATTAGCCCTCCGACAGCGCGCACCTTCAGGAAGCGCGATCGCGTGCCACCTCGCGAATCGCGTCGAGCAGAGCGCCCACCGCAGGCGACGGGCGCCCCGCCTCCCGGGTAATCAGCGCCACCGGCAGCGCGAGCGCGGAGAATCGCACCGGGAGAATCGTCATCAGTCGCTGCCGCGCAAATCGCTCGGCCGCTGCCGCAGAAAGGCTGCACAAAAGCGGCGCCTCCTGAAGCAACGTCTGGTTGATCAGAACGGAAACAGATTCAATCGGGTTCTTCGGCTTGCGGCCGGTCGCCTCGATAAACAGCAGATCGAGTTGCTGGCGCATCGGAACCGATTCCGGCGGCAAGATCCATTGTTCGTCGACGATATCGGCAAGGGTCAGCCTTTTCGCGCGGGCGAGGCGATGCTTTGGTCCCGCGACGATCCGGAACTCCTCGCGAAACAGGAGTTCGTAACGCAGGCCCGGTGCCGATGCGCCGGGAATGGCCCGCCCGAGGACGAGGTCCAGTTCGCCGCGCGCAAGCGCAGCTATGATCGGTTCGCTGTTGCCTTCGTGCACCGTGATGTCGAGGCCGGGTCGCTGCGACTTGACCCTCGCCAGCGCGCGGGAGAGCAGAAGCGGTGCGATCGAATTGGCCGTCCCTACATGAATACGTCCGCTCGAACCCGCCGCCAGGCCGGCGACCTCGTTACGGGCGGCATCGAGATCGGCGAGGACGACATTCGCCTGCCTGATCATGGCCTCGCCATACACCGTCGGGGACATACCCTTCATCGAGCGGTCGAACAGGATCACGTCGAGCGACTCTTCGAGTTCGCGCAAGAGCCGCGTCGCGGCAGGCTGCGCAATGTTCAGCCGGCCCGCGGCGCGCCGCAGATTGCGCTCTTCCCCGAGCGCACGCAAAAGCAGAAGCTGGCGGATCCGGACTCGTCCGTGCGCCAGCCAGTCCCCGGGAAGTGTCGGCAGCCCCATATCGCCCTCATATCATAAATGTGATTAGACTATCAAAATTAGGCATTAGACCGGTATCACTCGTCCGGATAGTCTTCGTTTCACCAACTTCAGGGATTCGACATGAGCTCCTACCGCGAACATTATTTTCCCAACACCGAACCGCTCCGCGCCGACGAGATGCGCATCACCGCACTCGGCACCGGCCGGCCCTTCCTGCGTCCGGCGCAGGCCAACGCCGGCTGGCTGATCGAACTCGGCAACGGCGACAGATTCATGTTCGATTTCGGTTTCGGCACGCAATCCAATTTCGGCGCGCTCGAGATTCCTTACCAGGCAATGACCGCGTATTTCGCCACACACCTGCACACCGACCACGTCGGTGAATTCGCGCAGATCTGGATCGGCAGCTGGCTCGGCGGCCGGTCGGTGCCGCTGGAAGTCTACGGCCCGTCGAGCAACCAGCCGCAATTCGGTTTCGCGCATTTCATCCAGAAGCAGCGTGAATCCTACGCCTGGGATACCGAAACCCGCCGTGGAACCGCCAACATGCTGGGTGCGGATGTGAACGTGCATGAATTCGATTATTCGAAGGTGCACGTCATCTACGAGAAGAACGGGGTCAAGATCACCAGCTTTCCCGCGGTGCACATCTACGACGGACCGGTCAGCCTCAAACTTGAATGGAACGGCCTGTGTTTTGTCTACTCGGGCGACACAACACCCTCGCATTTCATGATCGAGAATGGCAAGGGCGCCGACGTGCTGGTGCACGAGACCTTCAATACCGTCAAGCAACTCATTGAGCGCTCCGGCTACCCCGAACGCATGGCGCGCGCGGTGGGCACGGTCGCCCACTCGGACCCGGCCGAAGCGGGCAAGGTGCTTGCCGAATGCAATCCTCGGCTCGCGGTGGCTTTCCACTTTTTCAACGACTTCGACACCGCGCCGGAAATCGAAGCCGCGATCCGGACCCATTACAAGGGCCCGCTCGCGCTCGCCAAGGACATGATGGTGTTCAATGTCACGAAAGAGCAAATCGTCACCCGCATGGCAGTGACGAGCTCTCACGTCTGGCCGAACAAGGAGTTGCACGGTGACTTCCGCAAGGCCCCGGTGGGCAAGCCGATGCAGATGTCGCGCTGGCTGGCAGACAAACAGGTCTTCCCGAAGTTCTGAACCGGAGCCGCCATGATCCGCACCCTGGTATTCGCGTTCATAGTGGGACTAGCACCCCAGATCGCCGTCGGCCAGGAGTGGCCGACGAAGCCCCTGCGGTTTGTGATCGGGTCGGGGCCGGGCGGTCTGATGGAGACGGTGCTCTCGGCCACCAGCCCGGTGGTCGAGGCGAGGCTGGGGCAGCGCATCATCCTCGAATACCGGCCCGGCGCGGGAGGCAACATCGGCGCGCAGGCGGTACTCGCCGCACCGGCGGACGGCTACACCTTCATGCCGGCGGCAAGCACGATCATCGTGACCAACCCGTTTTTCTACGGGAACATGCCGTTCGACCCGCTTAGCGACCTCGTCCCGGTCACGATGCTGGTGGACAACCCGCTGGTAATCGCCGTGAGCGCGAAACTGCCAGTGCGCACGATCGCTGAACTCGCCGCGCATCTCGCATCCAACCCGGATCGCGTGCACTATGGATCGCCGGGCAATGGCACTCCGCCACATCTTGCGGGCGAACTCATGACCCGCGCCCTCGGCGTGAACGCGGTGCACGTGCCGTACAAGGGCGCGGCGGCCGCGGCAACTGCGCTGATCGCCAACGAAGTGCAGTTTTTCATCATCGCCTACGCAAGCCTGCGCGGGCAGATACAGGGCGGACTCGCGCGGCCGGTCGCCGTCGCGGGCGAATCGCGCCTTGCCGCGATGCCGCAGGTGCCGACCCTGCGCGAAAGCGGCTACCCTCAGGTCGATGCTGCGATCGGGCGCTTCTGGTGGGGGCTGTTCGCTGCCCGAGGCACGCCCGAGCCGATTATCGCGCGGGTCGCCGCCGAGTACCGTGCGGCGCTCATGCTCAACGAGGTGCAGGCCAAGTTGCGTGACGCCGGGCTGATCGCGGTGGGCAACACGCCCGCGGAATTCGCCGCGATGCTTCCGCCGCAGGCGGCGAAATGGCAGGCGCTCAGCAAGACCCTGAACATCAAGTTCGACTGACCAGAATACCGCGATCGACGAATCGCAACACCAGGAACCAGCCATGAAAACCCTGATCGCCCTGCTCAGCCTCGCACTGGCTGCGTTTTCGGCCGTAGCACAGGAATGGCCGACCCGCCCGATACGCATAGTCATGCCCTTCGGCCCGGGCGGCGTGGTCGAGTCGGTGTTCGCAGCCATCCATCCGCAAATCGAGTCGAAGCTCGGCCAGCGCATCCTGGTCGAGAATCGACCCGGAGGCGGCGGCAATGTCGGCGCGCAGTCGGTGCTCGCCGCGCCCGCCGACGGCTACACCATTCTTGTCGCCCCGAACAACGTGATCGTGATCAACCCCTACCTGTTCGAGAAAACATCCTTCGATCCGCTGAAGGATTTCCTGCCGATCACCAAACTGATGGACGTGCCGCTGGTGATATCGGTGAGCGCCAAGCTGCCGATCAGCTCGGTGAAGGAACTCATCGACTACGCAAAAGCCAACCCGGGCAAGGTCAACTACGCATCGCCCGGACCCGCGACGCCGCCACACCTTGCGGGCGAGATGTTCGCGCGCGCCGCAGATGTCCAGATGGTGCACATCCCCTACAAGGGAGGCAACGCCGCGGCCACCGCACTGATCACCAACGAGGTGCAGGTGTTCATCGTCGCCTACGCCTCGCTTCGCGGGCAGATCCAGGGCGGGCTTGTGCGTCCAATCGCGGCCGCTTCGCCGCAACGGCTTGCTGCCCTGCCCAACGTGCCGACGGTCGCCGAAAGCGGTTACCCGAAGATCGAGGCGGAAATTCATCCTTCATGGTGGGGGCTATTCGCGCCACGGGGCACGCCGGACGCGGTAATCAGCCGGCTCTACAACGAATACCGCGCCGCCTTGACGCTGCCCGAAGCACAGTCCCGGCTGCGCGAGGCGGGCCTTGTCGCGGGCGGAAACCGCCCCGCCGAGTTCGCCGCGAGCCTGCTACCGCAGGCCGCGAGCTGGGAAACCACCGTCAAGGCACTCGGTATCAAGGTGAACTGAAAATCGTTCTCCCGGGCAGCGCTCGGGAAGACCTGCCCCGGATTGACTCGCCGGGTGGCGCAGCACTGCGATTGCTGGTACACCTTCCTGCAGCCGGCACCGCAGCCGGAACGACATCGCACGCAGAGGAGAAACCGACATGGGCAAATACCGTGACGACCCGGCGGCCATCGCCGCCCTGATCCAGGAAGAGCAGGTCCACAAGGACGTCTATATCGACCAGGAGATCTTCGATCTCGAAATGGAGCGCCTGTTCGCGCGCACATGGATTTATGTGGGCCACGCGAGCCAGGTGCCGAACCCCGGCGACTACATCACCACCGACATCGCCGCCCAGCCGGTGATCATGGTCCGCCACACCGACGGCGCGATCCATGTGTTGATGAACCGCTGCTCGCACAAGGGCTCGAAGCTGGTGAGCCAACCGAGCGGCAACACCGGCCGCGCCTTCCATTGCCCCTACCACGCCTGGGCCTTCAAGACCGACGGCAAGGTTCTGGCGATACCCGCACGCAACCACTATGAAGGCACAAGCCTGAGCGAGAGCCCTGCGATGAAAGGCCTGGTCCCGATGTCTGCCGTCGAGCAGTACCGCGGCTTCGTGTTCGCGCGCATCTCCGAGGACGGCCCCGGGTTCAAGGAATACTTCGGCGATTCGCTGTCGTCGATTGACAACATGGCCGACCGCTCGCCCGAGGGCGAGCTCGAGATCGCCGGCGGTTGCCTGCGCTACCTGCACAACTGCAACTGGAAGATGTTCGTCGAGAACCTGAACGACACCGCGCACCCGATGGTGGCGCACGAGTCCTCGGCCGGCACCGCCAAGAAGCTCTGGGAAGGCAAGCCCGCCGACACGCCCAAGCCGATGGCGATCGAACAGTTCGTACCGTTTGCCTCGGGCTACCAGTTCTTCGACGACATGGGCATCCGCATCTTTTCCAACGGTCACAGCTACACCGGGGTGAAATTCTCGATTCACTCCAGTTATTCATCGATACCGGGCTACGAAGCACAGATGGTGAAGGCCTACGGCGAGGAACGTGCGAAGAATATCCTCGCCACCGCACGCCACAACACGGTGTACTACCCGACCCTCACCATCAAGGGCGCGATCCAGTCGATCCGCGTCGCACGGCCGATCGGGCCGGACAAGACGGTGCTGGAGTCCTACACGTTCCGGCTCAAGGGCGCGCCACCGGAGCTCCTGCAACGCACCCTGATGTACACCCGCCTCATCAATTCATCCATGTCGGTGGTGGGCCATGACGACCTGCATGCCTACCGCTCCATCCAGGAAGGCCTGCACTGCTCGGGCAACGACTGGGTGAGCCTGCACCGCAACTACAAGCCGGGCGAGGACGCCCCGGACGACCAGGTGGTCAATGGCCTGAGCGAAATCCCGATGCGCGGCGAGTTCCGCACCTGGGCGCGCTACATGACTGCGCCTGCGATCAAGCCGATCGCAAAGCCCGCCGCGAATGAGCCGGCACGCGCCACCGCGAAGGGCGCCGTCTGATGAGCACCCCCACCCGCGACGATCTCGTCGATTTCATCTATCACGAGGCACGTCTGCTCGACGAGAAGCGCCTCGAGGAATGGTACGAGCTGTACACCGATGACGCGTACTACTGGATCCCGGTCACGCCGGGGCAGCCCGACGGCGTCAACCACGTCTCGCTGCTCTACGAGGACAAGCTGCTGCTGAACCTGCGCATAGTCCGCCTTCGTGATCCCAAGTCCTATTCGCAGCACCCGGAGAGCCGCTCGCACCACGTGCTGCAGCGCCCCGAGATCGAATCCTCGGACCCGGCGAA
The DNA here is from genome assembly GCA_947466535.1 of Betaproteobacteria bacterium. Lineage (GTDB taxonomy): Bacteria > Pseudomonadota > Gammaproteobacteria > Burkholderiales > SG8-39 > CAMBSA01. The sequence continues at coordinate 18,183 of CANIEV010000011.1, read as the reverse complement.
GAACACCTGGGTGATGCGCACGCCTTTCGTGTACATCGAGACGCGCGGCGACGAGCAGCAGGTGTACGGCGGCATCGCGCTGCACACGCTCGTCCAGATCGACGGGAAGCTGCGTATTCGCCTCAAGCGCGTCAACATGGTCAACAGCGACGCCGCTCTGCCCTCGATCCAGTTGTTCATGTAAAAAGAGAGTGATCGACAATCAAGGGAGCGATACCCCCTTGCCCCCCAACCCAGAGGAAGCTCTCCGTCTGATTCTTTGCGCAAATTGAATTGACCGGATCTTCCAAAGCCAGGAAACGCCTTGACCAACAAACACCACGCCCTTCTCACCGGCGGCAGCACCGGCATCGGCGCCGCAATCTGCAAACGCCTCCTCGATGCCGGCTACGCGGTTGTGTCCCTCGATCGCAAGCCCGCCTCGGTCACGCACTCGCGCCTCACCAGCGTGGTCGTCGACCTGTCGGATATAGACGCCACTCGCAAGGTGGCGAAGGAATACGCCGCCAGCCACCCTGCCACGGTCATCGTCCACAACGCGGGCGCGGTGCTCGAGCGGCCGCTCGAACAGGTGACGCCTGAGGACATCAACACGCTCGTCGGCCTGCACACCGTGGCGCCGATCACGCTAGTGCAGGCGAACATCGCCGCGATGAAGGCGGCGAAGTTCGGCCGCATCGTGCTGATCTCCACCCGCGCGGTGCTCGGTCTTGCCAATCGCACGGTGTATTCCGCCACCAAGGCGTCGATGATCGGCATGTCGCGCACCTGGGCGCTGGAGTTCGGTGCCTTCGGCATCACCTCGAACGCGATCGCGCCCGGCCCGATCGCCGAGACCGAAATGTTCGACACCATGATCCCCGGGGACAGCCCGAAGATCCCGCGCATCGTCGAGTCCATCCCGGTGAAGCGCCTCGGACGTCCGGACGACGTGGCGCGCGCGGTGATGTTCTTCGTCGACCCGGAGGCAAGCTTCGTCACCGGACAGACGCTGTTCGTCTGCGGCGGCACATCGACCGGCAGCATCGTCTACTGAAATACGCGCAAGTACCCCGCAATACCCGGCCGGCCGCCGTAGAATCGCTTTCTTTTGCACACGAAAGCCCGCCATGAAAATCGCCGTGCTGGGCGGTGGCAACGGCTGCTACGCCGCCGCCGCCGAAATGGCCGAGAAGGGCCATGAAGTCCGTTTCTGGCGTCGCGACGCCGCCGCCTTCGGTCCGGTGCTTGCCTCGCGCAGCATCACCGTCAAGGATTTCAACGGCCGCCGCGATGTGAAGATCGCGCTCGCCACCGCCGACATCGGCGAGGCGGTTCGCGGCGCTCAACTCCTCATCGTGCCCACGCCCGCCTTTGCGCAGGCCGACATCGCGCGCGCGATGGCGCCGCACGTGTCCGACGGCCAGGTGGTGTACCTGCCGCCCGGCACCTTCGGCAGCTACGTGATGGCGAAAGCCCTTCGCGATGCGGGCAGCAAGGCCGACGTGCGTTTCGCCGAAACCGGCACCCTGCCCTACCTTGTTCGCAAGCACGGCCCGGCGGAAATCCAGATCTCCGTGTACGCGACGCGCCTGCCCACCGGCGTGTTCCCGGCCAAGCACACAGACGAAGTGATGAAGGTGATCCGCGAGGCCTACCCCGCGGCGGAGCCCGATTCTGATGCGCTCGCCGGCGCGCTGATGAACGCCGGCCCGATCATCCATCCGCCGCTCATTCTCATGAACGCGGGCCCGCTGCAGCATTTCGAGAAGTGGGACATCCACAACGAAGGCACCCAGCCCTCGATCCGCGCGGTGACCGACCGGCTGGACGCCGAGCGCATCGCCGCACGCGAGGCGCTTGGCTACCCCGCGCCGCACTTCCCGCTCTCGGACCACTACACCGGACGCGAGGAATGGATGTACGGCCGCAAGTCGCACAAGATGCTCACCGACTCGGGCGACTGGCGCGAACACATCGACCTCACCACTCACCGCTACATGCGCGAGGACGTGGAATACGGCCTGGCGCTGCTGGTCTCGGTGGCGGAATGGGCCGGGTCGCCCTGCCCGATCGCCGCCGGCCTGCTCGCGATGGGTTCGGCGGTCTGCAACGGCGACTTCCGCGGCAAGGGTCCGCGCACGCTGGAGTCGCTCGGTCTCGCGAAACTCGATCGCGCGGAAATGACACAACTTCTGAAAAACGGAATCTAACCGCAGATGAACGCAATTAAACGCAGATCGGCTTATTCCGAATTGGAATTTATCTGCATTCATCTACGGTTGAAAATACATGGCTAAAAAAATGACAGTCGTAGGATCGCTCGGCGCCGGCCGCATGGGCCGCGGCATCGCGCATGCCTTTGCCTTCGCCGGGCATACGGTCTGGTTGATCGACGTCAAGGCTCGCAGCGCAGCCGACTCGAAGCGCCTCGAACAGGAGGCGCGCGACGAGGTGAAGGCGAGCCTCACCCTGCTCGCATCGCTCGGCGCTTTCGACCGAAAGAAGATCCCTGCGATGCTGAAGCGCATCCGCTTCGCCTCGCGCGAAAACGCCCCCGCGGCGCTGAAAGCGGTGGACGTGCTGTTCGAAGGCGTTCCGGAAGTGATGGCGGCCAAGCGCGAGGCCTTCGCGTTCGCCTGCAAGCACCTGCGGGCGGATGCGATCGTCACCTCCACCACCTCCACCTTTCTCGTGGATGACGTCGCGCCGATGGTCAAGGGCCGCGCGCGCTTCCTGAACGCGCACTGGCTCAACCCCGCCTACCTGATCCCGCTGGTGGAAGTGAGCCCGCACGCGAAGACATCGAAGGACGTGACCAGGCGCTTCTGCGCCCTGCTCGAATCCATCGGCAAGGTGCCGGTACTCTGCAAGCCCGCGCCCGGCTTCATCGTGCCGCGACTGCAATCGCTGGTGATGAACGAGGCGGCGCGCATGGTCGAGGACGGCGTCGCCACGGCCGAGGACATCGACCGCGCGGTGAGATACGGCTTCGGTTTCCGATACGCCAACATGGGCGCGGTGGAATTCATCGATTTCGGCGGCGTGGACATCCTGCACTTCGCCGGCAACTACCTCGCCGACAAACTCGGCGAGCGCTACCGACCGCCGCCGATCGTTGCGCGCTTCATGAAGGAAGGCAAACGCGGCCTGCGCGAGGGCCGCGGCTTCTACGACTGGACCAAGGTGGACATCCCCGCCTACCGGCGCGAGGCGATCGGACGCATGGTATCGATGCTGAAATTCATGAAGCGGCTACCGAAGCCGGCGTGAACCGCCGTTTTATCAATCGCCAGTAAATCGATTGCTAATTTTAGCAATCGATTTATCCATTTCTACGCTTCAATGCTGGCTCCGGAAAAGGCAATTGCGCACTTTTCCGAAAATCCGCTCGACGCGGATCAGGCCTTCTGCGCGTCCAGGTCCACCTGGCATTCGGCACAGAACGGCGTCGGCGGGTCTGTGTCCAGACGACCCGACTCGACTTCGCCGCCGCATTCGCAGCACACGCCGTAGCTCGACTGGGCGATCCGGTCGAGCGCCGCGGCGACGCGCCGGCTCTGGTTGGTGAGCTTCTGCACCGCCAGCAACGCGAGTGCCTTCTGCTGCGGGTCCATCCTCGGCTGGGCGGGTCCGCCCGTCAGGGCCATTGCCGATTTTGATGCCGCGTTTGCAGCCTCGATCTCCACTTGCAGGCGATCGCGCATTTCAAGCAGTCGGGTTTGAAGCAGGGGGGTGCGTTCGATATTGGCCAAGGCGTATTCCTTCCGCGCAGGGGATACGTTACCCGCGGTCGTGAAGACGCACGGTCAGCTCGGGATGAGCACCACAGCGGGACGCCTGAGGAGTCTTGCAGCGGATCGCGCAAGAATCGCGCGGTTCGAACAGAGCAGGACAGAACGGTCCGGAGGACCCTCAGTATAGGCTTGTGGTGAAAACCGGTTGCCGGGGATACCTCGGCGGGTTTTTGGTGCGCCCGGCGGGCGCAATCCGGGGTTCAGCCGGGCGGGTGCCGGCGGAGAAAATCCGCCATGTCGGCGTTGAACCGGTCGGCGTGCTCGAGGTAGGGAATGTGCCCGCAATCCTCGTAAATCTTCAGTTCCGCGTCGGGCATGCGCGCTGTCCCCTCGACATGTTTTTCCCAGGAAGAGCGGATGTCGTTGCGCCCGGTGATGATGAGCGTCGGCACGCGCATCGCCTCCAGCCGGTCGAGCACGCGCGCGCCCGGCAACTCCATCGTACGCACCGTCTCGTTCACGGTATTTTCGTAGGCAGCTAGCCGGTCGGGCAGGCGGTAGGACTCGAGCTGCGACTCCACCATTTCCTCCGGCACCACCGTCGGATCGAAGACGATGTTGCCCGCGCGCTTGCGGCAGGACTCGAGCGTCGGATTGATCATCGCGGTGCGGCCGTTGGCGACCGAGGCAGCGAGCGTCTTTTTCTGCTGCTCGGTCGCATGGAACACCGAGCCGCTGCCGATCAGGATCAGGGATTTCACCTGTGCCGGCCGGTCGAACCAGGCAAGCGACGCGACGATCGCGCCGTAGGAACTCCCCGCCACCGACCAACTCTTCAACCCGAGGAGATCGGCGAGGCGATTGATCAGTCCTGCCATAACGAGTTGAGGCGGCTTTCCGCCGTAATCCATCGCATCGCTGAAACCGTGGCCGGGCAGGTCCACCGCCACCACGCGTATCTGCGGCGTGGGCGGCATCATGTTGCGCAGAAACGAATCCGCGCCAAAGCCGATGCCGTGGAGCAGGAACAGGCCCTGCGTTGCCTGCCCTTCCGACAGGATGCTCAGGCGTACTCCGTCGACCACGACATCGCTTCGCTTGCTCATCACGCCTCCCGTGCCCGCGCGCCTAGCGCAGCCCGTCCTTGCCCTTGATTGCGCCCGCCTTCAGGCCGCCCAGGCGAGCATTCAGGCGCCCGCGGGTCGCGAAGCCGAAAATCACCAGCACTTCATCGGGCGCGGGCGCGTCGCCGAAGCTCGCGCTGATCGTGTCGTAGTGCGAGCGCACATAGAGCGCGTTCTTGTGCGCAAGCGGCACATCGATCTCGGTGCCCGGGCCGCCGCGCTTGCCGGTGGAGGGCACCCACGAGAGTCCGCCGCCGATCGCATCGCGCACCGGGTCGGCAAAGATGCTGGTGAGAAACGCATTGCCGTGCTCGTATTCGCCCGCGGTGCCGACGAGACAGGCCTTGCCGTAGCTCTCGATCGTCGCCTTGCCCGCCGCCTCGCGGATGCGACGACCGAATTCGTGGCCGAGCTTGGGCGAGGCTTTCACGATCTTGTCGAGATTCTTCGAAAAACGCCCCGCGTAGGGATTGTGGATCGCGGCCGCGATGATGATCTTCTTCACCGGCGCGCCGTCGGCAAGAACACCGGTTTCGTTGGCGAGGGTGTCCTCGATCTGCAGGTACCACTTGCGGATATGGTAGCCGTGGAAGTTCGCTTTCTTGGCCATGCGGTGATGCTCCCTTGTCCGGTTCAAGGCGAATGATAACAAGGAGCCGCCCCGGACCCCGTTCGGGGCGATTGCCTTCGCACGCCGGCGAGTGCACCATGCGAACTGAACCTTGCGGAGGCGAGATTGAGCGAGAAATTCACACCCAGGCCCGAGACGCTTGCCCTGATGCCGGTCTCGGGAAACCCGATCAACGGCTTGGGCGAAACCGCCCAACGCCGGCCCTCGCCCTTCTTCTGGCATCCGGTGGACAAGCATCCGTTCGGCGAACTGCAGGCGGAGTCGAGGAAATATTCGCGCCAATGCCCCGGCGCCGCCGAGATCTTCATGGCCGCGCACAAACATCCCGGGCTCGGCCCGATCGCGCCCGAGCGCAAGCCGGGAAGCGCCGGGGAATTCTCCGCTGCGGCAAGGGAGTTCGCTCTCGCGAACGAAGCCGATCTCGTCGGCATGACGGCAATGAATCCACTCTGGGTGTTCGAGGGCTACGAAATCACCGACTCGTGGGTGATCATGCTCGGCTTCGGCCACAACTACGACAAGATCGTGCAGTTGCCCTCGGACGAGCACAACGGCGTGGGCGTCACCGACGTGGCGATGCAGTACGCGCGCGGCACGCGTGCCTCGTACGCGCTCGCCAACTGGATCCGCTCGCAGGGCTACAACGCGCGCGCCTTCCCCGGACCGAACGCGGATGCGCTGCTGCTGATTCCGCCCGCGATCGAAGCGGGCTTGGGCGAACTCGGCAAGCACGGCTCGATGATCAGCCGCCAGTTCGGCTCGGGATTCCGGCTGGCGGGCGTCACCACCGACATGCCACTCCTCGCGACCAACCGCGACACCTTCGGCGCGGACGATTTCTGCGCCAACTGCCAGATCTGCACCAAGGCCTGCCCGCCGGAGGCGATCTCCGATCACAAGCAGATGATTCGCGGCGTCGAGCGCTGGTATGTCGATTTCGACAAGTGCATCCCCTACTTCGTCGAAGCCTCCACCTGCGGCCTGTGCATCGCGGTATGCCCGTGGACGCGCCCGACGGTGCGGCCGAACCTGCTCGCCAAGATGGCGAAGCGTCGGGAGAAAAAAACCGGCGAGGCTTCAGCTCCGACCTGACCGCGCAAGGACGCGTTCAGCGCGTCCCGGCCGCTCCGGCCTCGAGCCAGGCCTGTACATGGCTCGCGTGGCTGCGTTCCACCCAGAGCGCGAATCCGCCTTCGATTCGCGCGACGAGCATCGGCACCCTGCCCAGCAAGGTCCGAGCGCATACATCGGCAGGCATCCCGTCGAGATCGAGCGGACAGCCCTGCGCGAGCACCAACGAGGCATCCTCGCCGATGACATCGAAGCCGACCGAGGCATCGCTGACAAGCGCGATCGCCGCGTTCGCATCGCCTGCGGCCAGACGCAGCCGCGTGAGCATGTCCGCTTCCTGAGCAATCCCGAAACGCAGCAGGCATTCGTCCGGCCCGGTGCGAAACACCTCTACCGCCGCGTTGCTTACGTGCATTCCGATCGCGCTCGGCAAACGAATGCCCGATGCGGCCTCGATCTGCGCGAGCGACGGCGCATCCGCCTGGAGGCTGATCCAGCCCTCCAGCGGCCGTCGGATTACCCGCGCGCGATAGCAATTCATCTCAGTCACGCAGGCGCCCCCCGGGAATGTCGTAGAACGCCGGCTTCACCACCGTCGCCTGCGTGCGCGACAGGCCCGCTGTCCTGTGAACGGGTGTCTGCACCGTCACCTGCACCGCTTCGCCGATGCGCTTGCGTCCGTCATCCAGCAGGGCGAGCGCGATCGATCGCCCGAGCGACGGACTCATCACGCTTGCAGTGACGTAACCCTGCGCAGAGTTGTCGGCCCCGATGACCTGCGCGCCCTCGGCCAGCACCGTCGCCGGATCCTGCGCGAGCAGGCCCACGAGTTGCCGCCGAGTTCCGCCCAGCGCCGCATCGCGCGCAAGCGCGCGCTTGCCGATGAAGTCGGGCTTTGCGTCCTTCACCGCCCAGGCAAGACCGAGGTCGCGCGGCGTGGCAATGCCGTCCGCCTCGTGGCCGATCGAGATGTAACCCTTTTCGATCCGGAGAACGTGATTGGCTTCCGAACCGACCGGCATCATGCCGAAGGCCTGTCCCGCATTGCAAAGCGCTTCCCAGAGCGCATGACCGTAGCGCGCAGGGACGTTGATCTCGTAACTCAGTTCGCCTGTGAAGCTCACCCGGAACATCCGCGCGGGCAGGCCGGCCACCCGGCCGTCGCGAACCTGCATGAACGCGAACGCCTGCGGGGAAAGATCAATATCGGTGCCTGCCGCTTCCAGCACCTTGCGGGCGAGCGGTCCGCACACCACCGCGTTCGCCCATTGCGCGGTGACCGGCGTGATGAAGACTTTCATCCGGAACACGCGCTGGCGCAGGTATTCCAGCCACGCATGCACCGCATCCGCATTTCCCGAGGTGGTCGATACCCAGAACGCGTTCTGCTCCAGCCGAAACGCCACGCCGTCATCGAGGAGCCGCCCGTCCTCGCGCAGCATCAGGCCATAGCGTCCCGCGCCCGGCGCGAGATCGGCGACAAATCCCGAGTACACCCGCTCGAGGAACACCGTCGCATCGGGGCCGCGCACCTCGAATTTGCCAAGCGGCGTGCTGTCGTAGATGCCCACCGCATTGCGCACCGCAAGGCATTCGCGCCGCACAGCATCGGCCATCGCCTCGCCAGCGCGGAGGTAATAGCCGGGGCGGCGCCAGTTCGCGCCGGATTCGTACATCACCGCGCCGCTGGCTTCGTGCCAGGCGGTCATCGGCGTCTCGCGCGCCGGCCGCACGCGCGCACCCGGCTCGTCGGCCGCGATCGCACCGAACGCGACCGGCGAATACGGCGGCCGGAAGCTGGTGGTTCCGACATCGCCGGGGGCCACGCCGCGCTCGGCCGCCATCAGGCCGATCGCGTTCACGTTCGCGCCCTTGCCCTGGTCCGCGCCCATCCCGGCGGTGGTGTAACGCTTCATGTGCTCGACCGAGCGGTAGCCCTCTCGATGCGCGAGCGCGATGTCATCCGCAGTCACGTCGTTGGCGAGGTCCACGAAGGCGCGGCCTCCCCGTGCCTCGGGCAACACCCAGCTTGCCTGCACCGCGCACATCGATGCGATCACGCCCCCGGGCGGATCAATCTGTGACGCTCGCAGGCCGAGCGCGGCCGAGGCTACCTGTCCCGCAGCAATGCCTTCCGCGATGCAGTCGCGGGTGTCGAACGTTCCGTTGGCCGAGCCCGCGCACTGCGAGTTCGCAGGGCCGGTCGCCGGGACGAAACAGGCTCGCGCGTCGTCATACACCGCGCGACCGCCCGCCTGCGAATGAAGATGCAGCGCCGGACTCCATCCACCGGACATCGCGATCAGGTCGCAATCGACGCGGCGCCCCGCGCGCGGCGCGGCGGTCGGCGCGATCTCCGCGCCGCTGACCGACAGCCGTCCGTGCACCCGGATGATGCTCGTCCCGAGATGAATGTCGATGCCGAGTTCCGCCGCCTTTTCTTGCAGAGATGCATCGACGCGATCGCGCAGGTCCGCGATGCCCGCCACCGCGATCCCGGCGCGCGCGCAGTCGAACGCCGCCGCATACGCATCGTCGTTGTTGCAAAGGAGCAGCAGCCGCGACCCGCAGGCCACCGCGTGACGGTGCAGGTACGAGCGAACCGCCGAGGCGAGCATCACGCCCGGAACGTCGTTGCCCGAGAACACCAGCGGGCGCTCGATCGCGCCGGTGGCGATCACGCTTCGTCGCGCGCGGATTTTCCAGGCACGCTCGAAGACGAGACCGCGCCTTTCGATCGCGCCGAAAAACCCGTGGTCGTAATGACCGAACACCGTCGTGCCCGCGAGCCGCCGCACGTTCGGCATCGCATCGAGCTCCGCAGTCGCAGCAGACATCCATGCCATCGACACCACGTCATCCGCGCGCGCATGCAGTGCACCTCCCGGTGTCGCCGCATCGTCCGCAAGCATCACCCGCGCGCCGCATCTGGCCGCCGCGAGCGCCGCCGCGATCCCCGCCGGGCCCGCACCCGCAACCAGCAGGTCGCAATGCGCAAAGCGTTTTTGCGATTCCACCGTCGATGCGCTGACCGGCGCACGGCCAAGCCCGGCGGCACAACGTATCCAGCGTTCGTAGAACGGCCACGCACGCGCCGGCCACATGAAGGTCTTGTAATAGAAGCCCGCCGGAAGGAAGGCATGCAGGCGATCGGCGAACGCACCGAGGTCAAACCCGAGCGACGGCCAGCAGTTCATGCCGGCGGCGGCGATGCCCGGCTCGAGCGCGAGAGTCGTCGCAAGGGCGTTCGGCTCGTCGCGCGGCGTGCGGAGCTGAACAAAGGCATTCGGTTCGTCGACCCCGGCACCGACCACGCCGCGCGGCCGGTGGTACTTGAAGCTGCGCGCGAATACCCGCACGCCCGAGGCGAGCAGCGCGGAGGCGAGCGTGTCGCCAGCAAAGCCAGAGTAAGTCTTGCCGTCGAACTCGAAGGCGACAGGCGCGCTCCTGTCGATCAGGCCACCGCTTGTGAGGCGCTTGCCGCTCACCCGGCCGACTCCGAATCGCGCACCGACAAGATCTCATTCGATTGCGTATCCCGCTCCACCACCAGCCAGCGGCGGCAGCCGTGCGCATGCCACCACTGTTCACGCAGTGCGCCGCGCCGGTTGTCGCGGTTGTAGAGGTAATCGGTGAACACCGCGTCATCGAGCACGGCGGGATTCTCGGGACGCGTGACCGCCTCGCCACCGGCGACGAATTCAATCTCGGCGCGCTCGCCGCAGAAGGGGCAGGGAATGAGCAGCATGCGGGATGAGCGTTCGGATTAGAACCGGTTGGATGCGCTGGCGGTTTCAAACACCGGCCGGCCGCGCGAGAATCGATCGAGGGAAAACGGCGCGGCGAAGGCATCCGGCTCGCCGGACGCCAGCAGCTTCGCGAACGCGCGCCCGCCGGCGGGAATCGCCTTGAAGCCGCCCGATCCCCAGCCGGTGCTGAAGTACAGGCCGCGGACCGCCGTGCCGGAAATGATCGGGCTGGTGTCGTAGGACAAATCAATCGCGCCCGCCCACTGCCGCATCAGCTTCACTCGCGAGAGCAGCGGGAACATTTCCACCAGGCTCACGATCGTGTCCTCAAGCACCTGATAGCTGCCGCGCTGCGCGTACGACACGTAGGCGTCCGAGCCGCCGCCGATCACGAGTTCGCCCTTGTCCGATTGACTGAGATACACCGAGAGCGCGGGACAGGTCACCACCACATCGAGCACCGGCTTCATCGGTTCGGACACGAAGGCCTGCAAGGGCACGGTTTCCACCGGCAGCCGCAGGCCCGCCATCGCCGCCACGCGCCCCGAATTACCGGCGACCGCCACGCCCACCCGCGAGGTGCGGATGTCGCCGCGCGTGGTGCGCACGCCGCTTACCGCGCCGCCCTCGCGATCGATGCCGGTGACTTCGCAGTTCTCGATGATGTCCACGCCGCGCGAATCCGCCGCCCGCGCGTAGCCCCAGGCCACCGCGTCGTGTCGAACTGTTCCCGCTCGCCCCTGCCAGGCGCCACCGAGCACCGGCAGTCGCATCGACGGCGATGCGTTCAGAATCGGAACCCTGCGCCGCACCTCGTCGGGGCCGACGAGTTCGTAGTCCGCACCGAGCAGGCGCATCGCATGCAGGCGGCGGCGCGAGTCGCGCAGTTTGCCCCAGGTCTGCAACACCTCCATCTGGCCGCGCGGGCTCACCATCAGGTTGAAATTCAGCTCCCGGGTGAGGCCCGTCCAGAGCTTCAGGTTCTCGTCCTGGAAGCGGATGCCGTCCTCGCGCAGGTAGTTGGAGCGGATCACCGTCGTGTTGCGGCCGGTATTGCCGCCGCCGATCCAGCCCCGTTCGATCACCGCCACCCTGCCAATGCGATGGTCTTTCGCCAGGTGATACGCGCACGCCAGGCCGTGACCGCCCCCGCCGATGACGACCGCGTCGTAGCCGGTCGCCGGCGTCGCCGCACGCCACGCCCGCGGCCAACGTTCGTGGCGAAAAAGGCCATTGCGGACAAGATTGGTCAGGGAATAGCGCATCAAAGAAAACGCGAAAAACGGCTCCGGAAATGTCCGGATTATGTCCGAAGTCAGATACCGGGCCAGCCCGGTGCCACGCGATTGTCCCGATCCCCGTACGGCGGGCATAAGCAAATGCCCAAAAGCCGCCTTGCCGCGGGCAGGAAAAATGCTATCTTTACCGTTTGATTTCCGACTCCAGGGAGATGTTCATGAAGCCGTTCCGAATTCTTGCTGCGGCGCTTGCGCTCGCGGGCCTCACTTTTGTGCAGGGCGCACAAGCCCAGACCAAATCGCACCTGCAGACGGTGCTCGAACGCGGAACGCTGCGCGTGGGCACCACCGGAGACTTCAACCCGATGTCGATCAAGGACCCCGCCACCAACACCTACAAGGGCTTTGACATCGAGGCGATGGAACAGCTCGCCAAGGACATGGGCGTCAAGGTCGAATGGGTGCCAGCCGAATGGGCAACCCTCGTGGCCGGCATCACCTCCGACCGCTTCGACATCTTCTCCGGCGCCTCGCTCAACATCGCGCGCGCCAAAATCGTCGCGTTCAGCTCGCCCTACCTCGAAGCCGGCACGATGCCGCTGGTGCAGAAAAAGGACGCCGCGAAATTCAAGACCTGGGCGGACATCAACAAGAAGGGCGTGACAGTGGCGGTGCTGCTCGGCACGGTGTTCGAGGAACAGGCGAAGCAGATATTCCCGAATGCGACGGTGAAGGCGGTAGAGAAGCCGGCGAACGGCTATCAGGAAGTGCTTGCCGGCCGCGCGCAGGTGACGATCACCAGCAACATCGAAGCGGGCACGCTTGCCAAGACCTATCCGCAGTTGTCTATCGTGGGCACCAGCAAGGAAATGCGCAACAAGCGTCCCTTCGCGTTTCCGGTGGCGCAGAACGACCCGGTCTGGGTGAACTTCGTCAACAACTGGGTTGCGCTGAAGACGTCCGAAGGCTTCTTCGACCAGCTCGAAGCGAAGTGGCTCGGCAGCAAGTAATCCGCTGAAACAACCCAAGGCGCCGCGCGCGCCCGGCCTCACCGCCGGACCCGCGCGGCGTTTGCATTGATGAACCTCTGATTGATGCCCCCTTTTTCGCCATGAAGCCCCGCCTGCTTTCGACCGCCCTGCTCGTCTGCGCGGCGATGCTGCTCGCCGGTTGCGGCGATTCGAACTACCAGTGGGGCTGGTACGTCTTCAATCCAGCCATGCCCAAAGGGCAGACAAACATCCAGTTCATGCTCGCAGGACTGGGGCTTACGATCACGCTGTCGATCTGTTCGATCGCAGTGGCCGTGGTGCTCGGCATGCTGCTCGCAATCGCCGGGCTGTCGCAGAACCCGGCGCTGCGCTGGGTGAACCGCATCTATGTGGAGTGCTTTCGCGCAGTGCCGATGCTGGTGCTGCTGCTCTGGGTCTACTACGGCCTGCCGGTGATCACCGGGCTGCAGTTCGGCACCTTCGTCGCGGGGCTGATCACGCTTGCACTGTCAGACGCCGCCTTCGAGGCAGAAGTCTTCCGCGCCGGCATCCAGTCGGTGCCGCGCGGCCAGCGGGAGGCGGCGGAGACGCTCGGCCTGTCTCGCTGGCAGGCTTTCCGATTCATCATCTTCCCGCAGGCAATCCGCCACATCCTGCCGGCATTGGGCAACCAGTTCGTCTACGTGCTCAAGATGTCATCGCTGGTGTCGGTGGTCGGACTGCAGGAACTCACCCGCCGCGCCAACGAGTTGAATGTCACCGAATACCGGCCGCTGGAGATCTACACCTTCCTCGTGGCCGAGTATCTTGCGCTGATCCTGATTGTTTCGTGGGGCGTGCGCACGCTGGAGCGGAGGATGGCGCGGGGGCGGCATTAGAGTCACGAAGAATCTCTTCTAACCGCCAAGGCGCCAAGAAAGCAAAACCAAAACCGGAAGGCTTCGGAACGGGGAGGGCGGGAGAGCCCGCCCTCCCCGTTACCCCTCCCACCCCCGCAAAGCCCGCGTCGAGCGGGCTTTGTTAGCGCGTGCAATGTTTTTCTTGGCGTCCTTGGCTTCCTTGGCGCCTTGGCGGTAAAGAGGGAATCCCTCGAAGCCGTCCCGTCAGTGATGCAATATCTGGCTAAGAAATTCCCGGCAGCGCTCGGTGCGCGGGGCGCTGAAGAATTCCGCGGGCGGGGCCTTTTCGACGATCTCGCCGCGGTCCATGAAAATCATGGTGTCGGCCACCTTGCGCGCAAATCCCATTTCGTGGGTCACGCAGATCATCGTCATACCCTCGCGCGCGAGGCCTTCCATCACTTCCAGCACCTCGCCAATCATCTCCGGGTCGAGCGCCGAGGTTGGCTCGTCGAACAGCATGATCTTCGGCCGCATGCAGAGCGACCGTGCAATCGCCACCCGCTGCTGCTGACCGCCGGAGAGCTGGCCGGGGTACTTGTCCGCCTGCTCCGGAATCCGGACCCGCTCCAGATAGTGCCGCGCAAGCTCTTCGGCCTCGGTGCGCGACATGCCGCGCACCTGCACCGGCGCGAGCATCAGGTTCTGCAGCACCGTCAGATGCGGAAACAGGTTGAACTGCTGGAACACCATGCCGACCTCGCTGTGAATCTTCGCGAGATTTCGTTTGTTATCGTTGAGTTCGACGCCGTCCACCACGATGTTTCCCTGCTGATGGCGCTCGAGACGGCAGATGCAGCGGATAAGCGTGGACTTCCCCGAGCCGGAGGGGCCGCAGATCACCACTTTTTCCGCCGCGCCGACGCGCAGACTTACGTCGGATAATGCGCGAAAATCGCCGAACCACTTCGAAATGCCGGTGACTTCGATCATCGCGGACGCCGCATCGTTCGCCATCAATTACGCTCCAGGGTGGGCCGCCGCATTCAGCGGCACCGAACACGACTATTATAGGGACAGGACACCGCCTTCCGATGCTGCTCGCACACTCCACCTGGAAAGAAGTCGAGGCCTACCTCGCCCGCTCGCGCGGCGTGGTGATACCGCTCGGCTCCACCGAACAGCACGGGCCGATCGGAAAAATCGGCACCGACGCGCAGACCGCCGAATCGGTGGCGCACGGCCTGGGCGCGCGGATCGACGCACTCGTGGGTCCTACGCTTGCGATCGGCGTGGCGCAGTTCAACCTCGGCTTTCCAGGTACGGTTTCAGTAAGGGCCACCACCCTGATGGCCCTGATCGAGGACTATGTGCTCTCACTCGCGCGCCAGGGTTTCGAGCGCTTCTATTTCATCAACGGACACGGCGGCAACATCGCCCCCGCGCGCGCGGTGTTCCAGGACATCTACTCGGGCTGGAGCCTCGGCACCCGACCGGGCAACGCGCCTCGCTGCCGCCTTCGCAGCTGGTGGGAATACCCCGAGGCCAACCGGCTTCGCCACGAACTGTACGGCGCGGGCGAAGGCATGCACGCGACGCCGAGTGAAATTGCAATCACCCAGCATGTCGACGCCCGCATGGTGGATGTCGCGCGCGCAGGCGCCGATGCAGCACCCCCGGTACTCCCGGTAGAATTCATTCGTGACCACGGTGGTGACAACCACTGGGATGCACGCACCCATCGAGCCGCATTTCCCGACGGACGGGTCGGCTCGGATTCGGCGCTCGCGCGCCCCGAGCACGGCCGTGCCCTGCTCGAGGCCTCGATCACGGGCGCCATCGACGACTACCGGGCCTTTCTGGCTGAACCATGATCTTCTACGCACTGCCCCTATCGAGCTACAGCGCCAAGGTGCGCATCGTGCTCCTCTCGAAGAACGTCTCCTTCCACGAAATCGAACCGCCCGAGGGCTACCGTTCGGAGGCGTACCGCGCGATCGTCCCGACCGGCACGATGCCCGCGATCAACGACGAGGGATACATCCTCGCGGAGTCCGAGGCAATCAACGAATACCTCGAGGAGTGCTACCCCGCGCCGCGGATGCTGCCCACGCCGCCACGCGACCGAGCTACATCCCGGTTCCTCTCGCGCTTCCACGACCTGCACCTAGACCCGTCGGTGCGCGCGCTGTTCCCGCTGATTGCGCCCTCCAAACGCGATCCGGCGCTGCTCGAGGCGCGCACCGCCGACGTCCGCCGCCGCATCGACCAGCTGGCAAAGCTTTCTCTCCTGCGGCCGTTCCTCGCGGGCGATTTCCTCGGCCTGGCCGATTGCGGCCCGGCGGTCACGGTGCCGCTCGCGCAGTTGCTGCTCGATGCGATCGGCCAGCCGCTCGAACTGCCGCCCGAACTCGTCGACTGGCAGATCGCGGTGAATGCCGATCCCGCGGTGGTCGCCGCGCTCGAACCCTGGCGCACCGCAACCGCGAGCTGGATCGCCGCGCAGCTAGCGTCCTGATCGCAGGACGGCGCGCAAATGAAAGACCGCTACAGCCCGCTGCTCAGGTCCGGATGGGACTACGTCGAGAAGGTCTCGCTCGAGGAGTTCAAGGCGGCGGACTGGGCCCTGCTCAACCGCCAGCGCGGCACCTATTACGCGGAAGAACAGGCGCGCCAGGTGCTTCGCATGCTCGCCGACTCGAAGGACGACGCCACCTTCGGCTACATGGTGAACAACTACCGCCACTGCCTGCAGTCGGCGACCATGGCGATGCACGATGGCCTGGAAGAAGAAGACATCGTGGTGGCGCTGTTGCACGACATCGGCTTCATCGCCTGCCCCTCGATGCACGGCGCCTTTGCCGCCGCACTGATGGGCGCGTACATATCCGACCGCAACTACTGGATGCTGCACCGGCACGCGATCTTCCAGAACCTGCATTCGCCCGAGCTTCCCGGCGTCAAGCAGCACGAACGCGAGCGCTGGCGCGGCCATCCGCATTTCGACTGGGCGGCGACCTTTGTTGCCAAGTACGACCAGGCCGCCACCGACCCCGCCTACGACTGCGCACCGCTGGAAGTGTTTGAGCCCATGGTGCAGCGCCTGTTCGCGCGCCCGCCGAAGCCCCGCTATCCGACTGACTGAGCGGACGACTGAAAAGAAAGACCGAATCGATGAGCGCCTGGATACGCATGATTCCGGTGGGTGAAGCCATCGGCGTGCTCAAGACAATGTACGAGAAGGTGATGACGCCGCACCGCACGGTGGACAACGTGATGCGCGCCCACAGCCTGCGGCCGCACACGATGGAAGGCCACCTCGCGCTCTACAAGAGCGTGCTGCACAACCCCGAGAACACCCTGCCCTTCTGGTTCCTCGAGGTCGTCGCGTCGTACGTGAGCATCACCAACCGTTGCGCCTACAGCCTCGAGCACCACTGGACCAATGCGCGTCGCCTGATCCGCGACAAGGAACGCTCGGAGGCGATCCGCGCCGCGCTCGATGCCGCCAATCCCGCGCTCGCGTTCAAGGGCAAGGAGGCGGCGCTGCTCGACTACGCACGCAAGCTCACCGCCGATGTCGGCTCGATGGAAAAATCCGACATCGACACGCTGCGCGCTGTCGGCTGCGACGACGGCGAGATCCTCGAGGTCAACCAGGTCTGCGCCTATTTCAACTACTCCAACCGCCTGCTCAATGGCCTGGGCGTCACCACCGCGGGAGATGTGATCGGCTACTACTCGGAAGAGGCCGACGCGGGAGCGAAGAAGTGAAAGACCGAAAATGAACTACGCCACTGCAAAACATATCGAGGTCGCCGACATTCCGGTGATTGACGTTGGCCCCATCGTCTCGGTCGATTCGGCTGCGGGCGATACGGCGGCGGTGGCCGCGATCGGCGCGCAGATGCGCGAAGCGGCCGAGCGCATCGGCTTTTTCTACGTCAGCAACCACGGCATCCCGGAAAATCTTATCCGCGACACCGACGCGATGGCGCGGCGCTTCTTCGCGCAACCGCAGGAAAAGAAAATGGAAGTCGTGCCGCTCGATCGGCATCGCGGCTTCCTGCAGGTGGGCCAGGCGAAGATGTACGACAAGGCCAAGGTCGACCTGAAGGAGAGCTTCATCTGGGGCCTCGACACGCCCGCCGATGACCCGGACTACCTCGCCGGCAACCGCATGATCGGCCCCAACCGCTGGCCCGCCTGGATGCCCGAACTGCGGCCGCAGCTCAACGCCTACTTCGATGCCGCGCACGTCTGCTCGAAGATGCTGCTGCGCGCGCTCGCGGTGAGCCTGAACGCCCCGGAAGACTACTTCAGCCGGCGCATGGCAAAACCCATCAGCCGCGGCACGCTGGTGTGGTATCCCCCACAGGACCCCGACGCGGGCGAGGAACAGTTCGGCGTCGCGCCGCACACCGACTACGGCGTGATCACGCTTCTGCACCAGGACGATGTCGGCGGCCTGCAGGTCGCCACCCGCCGCGGCGAGTGGGTCACTGCGCATCCGATCCCGGGAACGCTGGTCATCAATTCCGGCGACCTGCTCGGTCGCTGGAGCAACGACCGCTTCAAGTCCAACCCGCACCGGGTGGTCAACAGCTCCGGTAGGGAACGGCTGTCGATCGCGATGTTCATCGATCCCGACTTCGACACGCCTATCGTGCCGGTGGTGCAGCCGGGAGAGAAGGCCAACTACCCGGAAGTGAGCGCGGGCGACTACATCCTCGGGCGGTTTGATAAGGCATTCGCTTACCGCAACAAGAAGGCATAGCAACGATCACGGTTCGAGGAGATTGCTTCGCTGCGCTCGAACCGAT
>CANIEV010000010.1 GCA_947466535.1 Betaproteobacteria bacterium | reverse complement strand
TTTGCATTGGCGGTTCTGAAGGCCTGATACGGCCGCAGTTCGCCGTCATTGCGAGCGAACGATAGCGGTGCTGAAGGCCTGATCCGGCCGCAACTCGCCGTCATTGCGAGCGCAAGCGAAGCAATCTCACAGGCCCCGGGGGGATTGCTTCGTCGCTGCGCGCCTCGCAATGACTCCGTGGAGTCGCTCGCCTATTGCACCAGAAATAGACGTCAATCGACCGCTCTAACGCACGGGCTGCCGGGTTTTAAAATAAATGTTTGACTTTTACCCGGCCTTCGGGAGGGAAAACGCCTCCGCCAGCAGCTCGTACGAACGCCGCCTTGGCTCCGGATCATAGGTCCAGGTCACGATCACCAGTTCGTCCAGATCGAGCTTTTTTGCCAGATCATTCAGCTTCTCGGCCACGGTGGCGGCCGACCCGATGATCGCCTTGCGTCGCAGTCGCTCGGATATCGCCTGCTCCGCGGGATTGAGCACCCGCGCCGCGGCTTCCTCGGGCGGTATCAGCGGCAGGCGGATGCCAAAATCACGATCGATGCTCGAGCGTTCGCGGCTCTTGAACTGCCACTGCGCCTCCTCGTCGGTGTCGGCGGCAAGCGCCCAGACGCAGATCGTGGCCTTGGGCTTCGGGTACAACGCACTTGGGCGGAAGTTCTTGCGGTACAGATCCAGCGCCTGCTCAACGCCTACGCCCTCCGCAAAAAAATACGCAAAGGCATAGGGCAGGCCGAAGTAGCCCGCGAGTTGCGCGCCGTAGTCGGAGCTGCCGAGCATCCACAGGTCGGGGGTCGTCGGTCCGGTGGGGCTGGCCACCACGCGACGAAACGGATGCCCCTCCGGCAAGGTCGTGCCCGACACCCAGTACTGCAGTTCCTGCACCTGGCGAGGAAAGTGGTCTTCGACGTTGTCCGGATGCGGATTCAGCGCCCGCGCGGTGAGCTGGTCCGATCCCGGTGCGCGGCCCACGCCCATGTCGATCCGGCCGGGTGCGATCGCCTCGAGCACCCGGAACTGTTCGGCCACCTTCAGCGCCGAGTAATGCGGCAGCATGATGCCGGCGCTGCCGACGCGGATTCGCTGCGTGGTGGCGGCAATCGCCGCCATCAGCACCTCGGGCGCGGTGCCGACGATGTTTCCGGAGTTGTGATGCTCCGACACCCAGTAACGGCTGTAACCGAGGGCATCGCAATGACGCGCGAGCGCGAGGGTCTCGCGGATCGCCACGTCCTGGGTCTTGCCTTTGGAGGCGCTTGATTGGTCGAGTACCGATAATTTCATGTTGGAGTGCAGGTTGGTCGTGACAACCGCCATTGTGCGCGCTGGCGCACGGTGTCTGCGAACCGGCACAAGTACTGTAATTAGCGATTCATCAGCAGCCTCGCGTATCCCCCTACCCCATTGAGGCGCAACATCGATGCAACTAGGCGACCAGCAGCCCAGCAGTAATGTCGAAGACCGGCGCGGCATCGGCATTGGCGGCGGCCTGGGCGTCGGTGGCATCGTGATTGCCGTCGTCGCCTACTTCCTGGGGTTCGACCCGAGCACGGTGATGAATGTGGCCGAACAGGTCATGCCCCAGGCCGAGACGAGGAAAGTGACCAAAGGCGCACCCGCCGACGCGACGGGTCAGTTTGTCGCCCGTGTCCTCGGAAGCACCGAAGCCGTCTGGGGCAAGATCTTTGAGCAGTCGAACGCCGAGTACCGTCCGCCCACCCTGGTCCTGTTCGACGGGCAGGTACGTTCCGCCTGCGGCATGGCGCAATCCGCCACCGGCCCCTTTTATTGCTCCGGCGACGAGAAACTCTATATCGATCTCGCGTTCTTCCGCGAGTTGCAAAGCCGCTTTCGGGCCCCGGGCGACTTTGCACAGGCCTACGTGATCGCGCACGAAGTGGGACATCACGTGCAGAAGCTCACCGGCACCTTCCAGAAGATGGCGAGCGCGCGCGAGGGCGCCTCCAAAGCGCAAGCCAATCAGACGTCGGTGCGCATGGAACTGCAGGCCGACTGCTACGCCGGCGTTTGGGGCAACCATGCCGGCACCCTGAATCAACTGGACCCGGGCGACATCGCCGAAGCGCTCAATGCCGCCACCGCCATTGGCGATGACCGCCTGCAGCAGAAAAGCCAGGGCCGCGTCGTGCCCGAATCCTTTACCCACGGATCGTCCGAGCAGCGCGTGCGCTGGTTCAAAAAGGGCCTGGACTCGGGCCGGACGCGGGACTGCAATACGTTCGCGGCGGGGGCGCTTTGAGACGTACCGCATGTGTAGGGGTCACAGACCGTCACTAAAACGTTGGCAGTATTCCCTAGCGTCGCAGAAGCACGAATGTCATATCCGTCGATGCGATCTATTCACTTAAACCTTTTTATCAGGGTCAGCATCCACTACTGCAACAGATGTTCTAGCCGCTTCCGATTGATGCACTTCGGAATGATTCTCTGCCGCCTCAATATCGGTCTCGTCAATGTCTAAATCAGTCTTCAAGTCCGAGATACGCTTCCGTAAAGTGTCCAACGTCCCCAACCCCATTGATTTCGCAGCTAAAACCGAATCCACTGATGGATACCGTTCTCCATCAAGCGCTATGGCAATTGAGTGAATGAACTGTGGCGTTAATTTGGGGCCGATTAAATAGGCGCATGCCGCTGCTGCTAGACCACCGTCCAGCTGTTGCAGCCTCAGGATGGCAGCCACCAAGTCGGTTGGCTCTGGCGGTAGCCTGGACTGAATTGCCACTGAGAAGCGAAGGTATATCCCGAGCCCTGTTGGTGTTAGCAGTTCGTTAAATGCGCGTGGAGCCTCTTGCTCAAGTGCCTGTAATTCGCGGTGAAAACCTGAGGTCAAATAATTTGGCTCCCTGCATTGCCACTCAAGGTACCGCTCTAATCGAATATCCAATCGCTTCCGTAAATCGGAATCATTTTCTGGAACAGTTCGACCGCAGACGAAACTTGCCCACAAAGTTGCACATGCAATCGCGTGCGCGCACGTTCCTTCCTTTGATCTTGCTTGGTCATCTTTTACTATCTTCTTTTCATTGCTGAGAAATAATCCGATCAGGCTACCGTGATTCGAAGGATCATTTTCATCAAAGTCTTTTGCTTTATTGATTGCCTCAGAGACCTCAAAAAGCCATTCATCCAAACCGAGAGCGCGCACAAATTTTTCAGAAGACTTCGAAACCAAGTCCTTTGTCTTCTCACTAACCCATTCCAACCACTGATGCTCGAATCTTGGACTCTCGACCAATATCGCGCCAGCGACCGCCTTTTCCTGAAGATCGTCCAATTCATCTGAAGTTAAAGGGAAAAAGCACACTACCGACTCTAAGCTTAGCGCCTCGACAACCTCACTGGCGCCAAATTGACTTCGCGTATCCGATACTCGCCATCCATTCGAAAGCTCTGCAATTACAAATGCATGGGCATCGCCCAGATTAAACTGGGGCGCCATCTTGAATAATTTGTATACATCAGATGGAGCACTGCTTTCCGAGATTGCGCACACCCTCACACGCAGCATACAAATGCTTCCCTGAGAACATAAAATTTGCCACTCCCATCGCGTAAGCAATACGTATTCCATATGCGCTTACGGGATCTTCTCGAACACGAAATACTCCTTCGGCATCTCTTTCAGATACGGATGCGGTACGCCGTGATACGACATGAACAAATCTCGCCGACTCCGTGTTATTCCGACAAAAAAGTACTTCCTTTGCCCATCGTACAAACCGGCCCTCCTCGACCGAGAATCGATTTCCGCAACCGCATTGCACTGGCCGGCCCATCGACTCGAACACATCGTCCGGTATGGCAGTCGTCAGATTGATCGACCCGTATGCGGGGAAAAGACGTTCCTGTCCACAGAGTGGACAGGCGCAGATCCTGTAACCGGAAAGTCGCGTCATGCACGAGGCCCCTGTTCAATAGCAACCGAACCCCGGCTGCTAGAGTCGCCGCCTGAATTCTCCACGGTCGCAGGCTCATGGGAAGATCCACCCTAAATGCATGTGGATGTCGTCGCCACAAACCGCGACTCTTTCAAGGAGTCAGCCGGCAGACGATTTATATAGCGCATTGCCTAGGCTGTGGAAGTCGAGGGGTCTGGCCGACTGTTGATCCGCATCGCTTATTGTCCTAATATGGAATATATCTTTAAATGATCCCATTTTAGGAATTCGCCATGTCCGCTGTTCTGAACGAAGCCCCCACTGCACTCGACTCGCACAAGGTCTCCGGTGCCGCTTTGCGGACCTTCTTTCGCATTGCGGATGCTTGGAACCTTTCCGGCAAGGAGCAGATAGCGCTGCTCGGAAATCCATCGAAATCAACGTTCTACCGATGGAAACAGATCACGGACCTGACCCTGCCTCAGGACACGCTGGAGCGGCTTTCCTATATCTTCGGCATCTATTCGGCGCTGCAGGTGCTGCTGCCGCAGGAGGCAGCGGCGGATACCTGGGTGCGCAAGCCGAATACCGCGCCGATGTTCGGTGGACGCAGCGCACTCGAACGCATGCTCTCGGGCCAAGTGTCGGACCTTTATGTCGTGCGCCAGTATCTCGATGCCCAACGGGGCGGCTGGGCTTGATCGCTGTAGTGCCTGCCGTGTCTGCAGTGGCGTGGACGCCCTGTTACCGGCTGATCCCCAGCCGCTTTCCGCCCACAGGACTGTATGACCGGGTGGCCTCGCCCGAGGATCTCGATTCGGTTTTCGCGGTCGAAGCCATGACCAATCCGCGCCTGCGGCAGGAAGCGGGACAACTCTCGCTGGTGACGCCGGAAGACCGCATCACCGGACCCGGGACCCAGCCAATCATGGCCGCGTTCACGCATCTCAACCCGGAAGGCAGCCGCTTCAGCGACGGCACATGGGGCGTGTACTACGCGGCGCGTTCGCTCGACACCGCGATCGCCGAAACGATGCATCACCGTGCACAGTTTCTTGAACGAACCCGGGAAGGCCCGATCGAGATCGACATGCGCGCCTACTATGCCGATCTTCGCGGCGAGCTTCACGACATACGAGGACGGCGCGATCTGGCAGACGTCTACGACCCGGTGAACCATGCCCCCGGCCAAGCGATGGGCAGGAGCTTGCGCAGTGCGGGTTCGAACGGTGTCGTGTACGACAGCGTGCGCGATCCGGGCGGCGAATGCGCCGGCGTGTTCCGGGCGCCAGTGCTTTCGAACTGCGTGCAAGGCCCGCACTTTGGCTACTGCTGGGACGGCAGGCGCATCGTCACCGTCTACGAGAAAACACAGATCAGGGATTTCTAGCGGACCGGAATCACCGCAGCGGAATGGAATTCTTCCGCATCCCCGGCATGCAGACGTATCAAACAAACCCGTAATATGAATCAGAACTGATCGCCGTTTACCCGCTTTCAGGCGTCCTTGCTGGGTCTGCTAAATGAATGTTCAGGATTTACTTACGAAGACCAAGTAGCGACCCGATCGCATCCACCTGGATGAGCGCCGCATCCACCAGCTGATCCAGCGGCATCGATTCGTTGGGCTTGTGGCCTTCGGCGCCCTCGCCCGGGCCGAAATCGAGTATCTCGATGCCGTCACCCGCAAACCAGCGACCGTCGAACACGCCCACCACGTCGAGGAATTTCGCGGGCTTTCCGGTGCGATCAGAGATCGCTTCGCCAAAAGCACGCACGCAGGGCCCGCTCTCGCTGCCGCGAAAACCTCGGGTGCCGGTGATGCGCTCGACTTCCACCGTGCCCGCAGGTTCGCCCGCGGCGAGCGCTGCCTGCTCAAGTTCGGCCAGCGCGCCCTCCACCGTTTCCTCCGGCACCAGGCGCCTGTCGACCTCGATCTCGCAGAAATCGGGCACCACGTTCGTGTTGCTGCCGCCGCGAATACGGCCGATGTTGATCATCGCCTGCAGCGTGCCGGAGCGCCGCTGCGCGATCTTCGGCGCGAAATCGCGCTCGATCGCCGCAATCACCCGCATCATGCGCAGGATCGCGCTGTCCCCCTCGGGCGCGAGGCCGGCGTGTGCCGCGCGGCCCCGGGTGCGGATCTTCGTCCAGAGCACGCCGCGCTCGGCGATGATCAGCTGGTTTTCGGTCTGCGCGCCTACCACAAGCATGTCGGGCCTGACGATGCCGCGAGCGCGCAGGAGTGCAAGACCGTTCTCGCCGAGGCTCTCCTCGTCGCCGACGAAAGTGAAAACCAGCTCGCCGCGCGCAGGACCGCCGCGACGGGCAACTTCCTCTGCAGCCCAGACCTGCGCCGCCATTGGTCCCTTGCAATTCCCCGCACCGAGTCCGTAGATACGGCCATCGCGAAGCTCCGCCTTGAACGGATCACCCGACCAGGCCGCACGTTCGCCGGGGCCGATGGTGTCGTAATGCACGTTGAAGACAAGCGATGGCTTGCCGCTGCCAAGGCGTGCGACCGCGTTCGACATCTCCGGCACGCCCGCCACGGTTTCGGTTGCATAGCCCGCACGTGCCAGCCGTGCTGCCGCCCAGTCGGCAATGCGGCGGGTGTCGCCCGGCGGAAACGTCGAATCAATCGCGATCAGCTCGGAAAGGATGCCGAACAGCTCGCGGTCGGGTGTGTCCCTGTTGGCCATCGCCTCAGCCTTTGAACGCGACGATCGCGGCGCTGGTCTTGTGGGTGTTTCGCGGCGCGGGCGCAGGCATCTCCTGCACCGCCGGCTTGCCCCAGCCCGGTTCGGCGAGGATCTTGCCGTCCTTCATCACCACCTTGCCGCGCACCATGGTGAGCATCGGCAGCCCCTTCACCTTGCGTCCGTGCCAGGGCGTGATCTTGCTCTTGGAAAACAGCGAACCCTGGTCGATGGTGCGTTCGGCGGCCATGTCCACCAGCACGATGTCGGCGTCCGCGCCAGGCTGGATTGCGCCCTTTCTCGGGAAAAATCCCCAGGCGCGCGCCGGGTTGAAGCTGGAGATGCGAACATAGTCCTGCAGCGTGAGCCTGCCGTTGTTGACCTCCGTCAGCATGATCGGCATCTGCGTCTCCACGCCGGGAAACCCGCAGTCGCACTTCCAGATGTTCTCGCGGGTCTTTTCCTCAGGGCTGTGCGGCGCATGGTCGGTGGCGATCATGTCGATCAGGCCCTCCTTCAGCGCCGCCCAGAGCTGCGGCGGATGCTCGGGGTCGCGGATCGGCGGATTCACCCGCAGAATGCCCTTGAGCCGCTTCATGTCCCCGGTGTCGAGCAACAGGTACTGCGGACAGGTCTCCACCGTGACATCCACGCCGCGACGCTTGGCATCGCGCAGCAGATAGAGCGCATCGCCCGAACTCTTGTGCGCGATATGCAGCCTTGCACCGGTCCACTCGGCGAAGATCACCGCGCGGCTCACCGCCTCGATCGCGCACACCTCGGGACGCGCGGCGAGATGCGCCTGCGCATCGGTGCGGCCGGCCGCTTCCATTTGCGCCTGGCGCCGCGCCATGATGGAGAAATTCTCCGCGTGCACCGTGCAGCGCATGCCGCGCCGCGCAAGAATCTCGAAGCCTTCGAGCATCGCGCCATCCGAGGGCGCGGGCAGGTCGCCGAAGGTGTTGCCCATGAAGCACTTGAAACCGGAAACCCCGGCGTCGATCAGCGCCTCGAGCTGACCGATGTTGTTTTCATCTAGAAGGCCGTAGATGCCGTAGTCAACGAGCGCCTGCGCTTTCGCGATCGCCTGCTTCTGGCGCAGCGCCTCTAGCGTGCCGGTGGGCGGGTTGGTGTTGGGCATCTCCAGCACCGTGGTCACGCCGCCGCGCGCGGCCGCGCCGGTGCCGGTATGCCAGTCTTCCTTGTAGTCGTAGCCCGGGGTGCGGAAGTGAACGTGCGAGTCGATCGCGCCGGGGATAACGAACTTTCCGGTCGCATCGATGATCTCGGCCGCAGGGGGCATCAACGCATCCTCGCCGACCGCCACCACCCTGCCCTCGTGCACCGCCACCGACGCATGGATCGTCGCTGTCGGTGACACCACCTGCCCACCGCGGATGACGTAGTCAACTTTTGTCATAGCGAGGCCCATCCACCATCGACCGGCAGATCAACACCGGTGAGTTGTCTGAGAACAGGAACAAGGGGGCACACCCCCTTGTAAATCCCCCAGTCCAGATTCAGATAGCGCAGATTCATAGTGAAGCCCATCCCCCGTCCACCGGCAGATCGACGCCGGTGAGTTGTCTTGATTTTTCGCTCACCAGAAACACGACCGCGTTCGCGACGTCCTCGCCGGTGGTGATGCGACGCAGTGCGTAGTTCTCTTCGTACTGCCGCCGGGCCTCCTCCACGCTAACGCCTGCCTTCGCAGCCTTGGCCGGCAACACTTTTCCTGTGAAGCGCGGGCCTTCGACCATGCCGGGCGCGACGCAATTGACATTGATATTGAACGGCCCCGCCTCGAAGGCAAAGGTCTTGGTGATGCCACGCAATCCCCACTTGGACGCGCTGTAGGCCATGCGTCCGGGCGCGGCGCGCAGTCCGAAGGTGCCACCGACATTGCAGATCTTGCCGTAGCGCCTTGCCATCATGCCGGGCAGCACCGCCTGCATGGTGAGGAAGCAGCCCTTCATATTGAGTTCGACGATTTCATCGAACTCCGCGCCAGTGGTCTCCCAGCCCTTTTTCTCCACCGGTCCGGTGCCGCCGGCGATATTCACCAGGATGTCTATGCGGCCGAATTCCTTCTCGCCCGCCTTGACCGCCGCAGTCACCTCGGCCTCATTGGTCACGTCGCAACGCGCGACGATCGCGCGACGGCCGAGTGCTCGCACCTGCGCCGCCACCGGCTCGATCGCCGCCGTGTCGCGGCCCACCAACACCAGATCCGCGCCTTCGCGAGCGAGCGCGAGCGATACGTCGGCTCCCATGCCTTTCGCCGGTCCGGTGATAAGCGCCACCTTGTCTTTGAGTTCCATCCTCACTCCGTCGTTTCGTTTTTCAAGTGCCGCGTGCCGGGCACATTCCCAAGGAAGCTCTGATCAAGTCCCGATTGTGCAACGAATCGAACTGAGCATCCCTCTGGAGTGGCGGATATACAAGGGGGCATCGCCCCCTTGTTCAGACACTTCCTAATTCGCGAACTCATTCTTCCGCGTAGCCCAGCCTGTCAACCTCGCCTCGAGCCACGCGAACACCGCGTAGAAAGAGATGCCCATCACCGCGAGTATCACCAGCCCCGCGAACACGAGTGGCACGTCGAAGTTGCCGCTTGCAAGCACCATCATGTTGCCTATGCCGCGGTTCGCCGCGACCGTCTCCGACAACACCGAACCGACGAAGGCGAGCGAGATCGCAATCTTGAGCGAGGCAAACAGGTACGGCAGCGCGCGCGGCAGGCCGACCCGCCAGAGGATGTCGCGCTTGCTCGCGCCGAGCGCGCGCAGCACGTCCTCCAGTTCCGGCTCGGTGGTGGCAAGACCCGTGGCCACATTAACCACCACCGGGAAGATGCAGATCACCAGCGCGGTCAGCACCGCGGGGACGGTGCCGCTGCCGAACCAGACAACGAAGATCGGCACCACCGCGACTTTCGGGATGCTGTAGAAGCCCACGAGCAGCGGATACACCGCGTCGTACACCAGGCGGGACGAACCGATCGCCACGCCGAGCAGGATGCCGATCAGCACCCCCCCGACAAAGCCCGCAAGCGTGGTGAGCAGCGTCTGGATGGCATGCGGCGCAAGCGCGGCACGCTTTTCGTACAGCACGCTCAGCACCTGGGTCGGCTTGGGCAAAAGCACATCCGACACGCCGAACGCGCGGCAGAGTATCTCCCACAGGAGAAACAGGCCTATCGCGAACAGCCAGGGGAAGCTGCGCCGCAAGAAAGAAGGATCGTCCATGGACGTCTCAGATGGCGGCGGCCGGATCGGCCGCCTGGGTGGTCAACTGCGCAAGGCGCGCCTCGCCGATCTGGACGCGCAGCGCCTGCGTGACGTGCACGAACTCGTCCTCGAACGTTGTGGCGAGCGTGCGCGGCCGGGGAAACGGCGAGCGGCGCACATCCAGCAGCCGGCCGGGACGCGCGCTCATCACATACACGGTGTCGGCGAGATACACCGCCTCACGAAGATCGTGGGTGACCAGAATCACCGTCGGGCGCTTTGCTATCCACAGGTCCTGCAGCACCGCCCACAGATCCTCGCGGGTGAACGCATCCAGCGCACCGAAGGGCTCATCCAGCAGCAGCAGGCGCGGTTCGTGGATCAGCGCGCGCACCAGCGATGCCCTCTGCAGCATGCCGCCGGAGAGTTCCCAGGTGTGCTTTCTCTCGAATCCCTTGAGACCGACCGTCCTCAGCAGTTCGAGCCCCTTCGCCTCGTATTCGTCACGCTTGTCTCGCCAGGTGCTGCGGTAAGGCTCGACGATGCGCATCGGAATCATCACATTGTCGAGGATGGTGAGCCAGGGAAGCATGGTCGGGTTCTGGAAGGCCATGCCGACAAGTGCCTTTGCCGGCCCCGCCACCTCGCGTCCGTCGACGATCACGCTGCCACCCGATGCGCGCATCAGGCCCGACACCAGCTTGAGCACGGTGGACTTGCCACAGCCGCTCGGGCCGACGATCGCCGAGAATTCGCCCTCGGCGATCTTCATGCTCGCATCGGCAAGAGCCAGCGTTCCCGTGCCGCCGCGCCGGCCGTAGCGCAGGCTGGCGCCGGCGAGTTCTACGAATGCCGTGCTCAAAACGCGAACATCCGATCCGCCTTGGGCGGCAGGAAGGAACGGTCGAACACCTCCGCGTTGGACGGCGCGCGTGGCAGGCCGTAGGCATCCACCACCTGGGCGATTGCGCGCTTGAGGCGGTCGTCCTTCACGTCACCGAAGCCGATCTCCTTGATTTCGGGATGCGACATCTCGTTCTTGAGGGTGGCTACAAGGCGCTCCTTCTCGATGCCGCGATTGAGCAGCGGTTCGCGTTTCATCACAGCGTCCATACCGGGCTCGAGGTTCTTCGCGACCTCGGCGATCGAGCGGTTGAGCGCGCGCAACATGCCGCTCACCACCTTCGGGTGATCCTTCGCGAGCGCCTTGGACACCATGATCGTGTTGCTGTAGAGGTCCATGCCGTAGTCGGAGTACTTGAGCCAGACGAGATCTTTCTCCGGATCGATGCCAAGCGGCTTGGCGCTGAACCAGATCGTGTTCACATACCCGAACACCGCGTCCACCTGGCCGCGCTGCAGCATCTGTTCGCGCAGGTTGGGCGCCATGTTGGTGATGGTCACCTTCGAGGCATCCATCTTCGCGAGCTTGGCAAAGGCGGGGAACAGTTTCAGCGCCGCATCGTTGCCTGCGCCGCCGAGTGTCTTGCCTTCGAGATCCTTCGGCGTCCTGATGCCGGAAGATTTCTTCGCCGCGATCACGAAGGGCGGGATGTTGTACATCATGTACACGCCCACCGGCGCATCCTGCGGCTTGATGGCCGCGAGGTTGATGATGGCATTGATGTCGCCGAAGCCCGCGTTATAGGCCCCCGAGGCGATCTTGCCCACGGGCGCCCCCGACCCTTCGCCCTGGTCAAGATCGATATCCACGCCCTCGGCCTTGAAGTAGCCCTTGTCCTGGGCGATGAAGAACCAGGCCTGCGGCCCCTGGTATTTCCAGTTGAGAACCATCTTCACCCTGGGCGAGGACTGCGCAAAAGCGTGACCGGGGAACGCGGCAAGCGCGGCGAACAACGGCACCGTGGCGAAGACAATGCGAAGGCTTGCGGGAATCGACGACGCGCGGAGCATGGGTAACCTCTCTTTAGAAGTGCCGGGGCAGCCCGGTGACTTCGTGGCACGCAAAATGCGTGCCCTTAACACCGTTCCAGTGGGAAAGCCGAATCCGGGGACGGCCACTGGCAGGTCATGAGACAAAGATGCCGGAAGATCAGGAATTTGGAATTTTCCCTGAATTTCCAAATCCTCGGCGAATTACCGGATTAGTGCAAGTCCGCATCGAAGTACACCAGACCGGCGCAATGAGAGGACAAGGGATGGACAAGACAGCCGAACCGCGTGTCGAGGGAAGTTCAACCGTCGCCGAGGCGGTGCTCTCGCGCCTGCGGATTGACATCATCCGCGGACGATTCGAACCCGGGCAGAAGCTCCTGCTCGACAGGATGCGCGAACTCTACGGCGCAGGCATCAGTCCGGTGCGCGAGGCGCTGTCTCGCCTGGCGTCGGATGGCCTCGTGGTCCAGGAGAGCCAGCGCGGCTTTCGCGTCCGGCCTGCGTCCTGGCACGACCTGCGTGACATCACCGACAACCGGATCCGGCTCGAGACCGCCGCGATCGCGCTGTCGGTCGAACGCGGTGACGACGACTGGGAGGCCCGGGTTGTCTCCGCGCATCACGTCCTCGCCAAATTCGACCCGACGCGCATTGCCGAACCGCCCTTGCGCGAGGACTGGGAGGCACGGCACCGCGAATTCCATGCCGCCCTGATCGCCGCCTGCGGATCACCCTGGCTGCTGCATTTCTGCGCCCTGCTCCACGACCAGTTCGACCGTTACAGGCGGCTGGCGAAATCCGCCGGACGCCGGCAGCCACAACTCGCGACCCATCACACGGTCCTCGCACGCGCGGTAAAAGCGCGGCAGCCGGAAGCGGCGGCGAAGATACTCGCGGAACATATCGGCGATACGGCAAACGCGGTGGCGAAGAGTGTTGCGCTTGCGGGAGAACCGAAGCCGGCAAAGCGCTTACGTGCGAAATAGGATCAGCGGCGGCTCATCGGTAGAGATTGCGTCGCTGCGCTCGCAATGACGCGAACGCATCCGGTCCCTACAGCAATTCCTTCGGCAGCATCGCGTAGATGCCCTTGTTCGCGGTGACGAGTTGCGTCACCCGCAGGTCGCAGGCGAGGCTGCAGAGCATGTACGCGTCCTCCCGCGACAGGCCCGACATTTCGGTGATCCACGCGATCATCTCGCGTAACGCAATCTTCGCCGCGTCGTCCAGATCCGGATCCATCGCTATCGTGACGTAATGGGTTTTTGTGGTTGCCCGCGGCCAGCGCAAGGTCTTGCCCTTGTGCAGGACGAATTCGAGCGTGCCGTTCAGCGCGGTCTCGAGCGCGGTGAGATTGACCTCGCCGTCGCCCTGGGTCGCGTGGCCATCGCCCACCGAGAAAAGCGCCCCCTTGTTGAACACCGGAAGAAACAGCGTCGAGCCCTCGGTGAGCGCCTTGCAATCCATGTTGCCGCCGAACTCCCGCGGATCGCTCGAGTTGATCCTGCCGTAGGACGACGGTGGCGCCACACCCATCACGCCGAAGAACGGGTTGAGCGCGATCTTCTTCCCCCAGGGCAGCGTACCGGTCTTCGATTCGATGTCGATGTCGAAGTGCGAATGGCGCAATTTCGGGTATTCGTCGGGCAGCGTGCCCTTGAGCGGCCGCATCGTGTTGTAACCCCAGCGCTGGCGCAGCTTCACCGAATGAATTCGTACTTCGAGTACATCTCCCGGTTCGGCATCGCGCACCCAGATCGGGCCGGTGAGCACGTGCGGCCCGAGGAAATGCGGCACTTCGGCGAGGATTTCCAGGTGCTCCGGCAACACATGTGTACGCAGGGCCGGCAGTTCGTCCGGCTGGCCCGAGACGGTATCGACCACCACCGTATCGCCCGAGCCGATCTCCAGCACCGGCGGCAGCGCAGCATCGAAGTAGCCCCAGTGCACCGAGCGGGGAGTGGCCTTCAGCTCGTGTTGCTTGTTCATTGTTCCCTCCAGTGGAGCACCGATCGCTCGGCGGTGGCCGTCACCGCAAATACCAGCAACGCCGCCGAGACGGAAGTCAGGATCGCTGCCCAGAGCAGCTCGATTTCGCGCAACTCCCCCGACTCGAGAATCAGGTAACCGAGTCCGCGCGAACCGGTCAGCCATTCTGCAAGCATCGCACCCAGTATCGCATTGGCACCTGCGATCCGCAGCCCGGTGAAGAAATACGGCAGAGAGAACGGCGCGCGCAACATGCGGATCTGCTGCCAGCGGGAGGCGCCGTACACGTGCATGAGCTCGAGCGTGGTCGGATCGGGCGCCTGGAGCCCTCGCATCAGGTTGACCAGGATCGGGAAGAAGGACACCAGCACCACCACCACGATATTGGTGCCCACACCCCGGCCGACCATGAGCGTAATCAGCGGCGCAATCGCGGCGGCAGGCATCGAGCGGAAGGCAATCACCAGCGGCATCGAGGCCTGCGCAAACATGCGAAAGCTCACGAACAGCACCGCCAGCGATATCGCGAACACGCTCGATACGACAAGGCCGAGC
The DNA here is from genome assembly GCA_947466535.1 of Betaproteobacteria bacterium. GTDB lineage: Bacteria > Pseudomonadota > Gammaproteobacteria > Burkholderiales > SG8-39 > CAMBSA01. Next base: position 30,037 of record CANIEV010000010.1, on the reverse strand, counting down.
AGCGCGGAACTGAAGGTATAGCTCGCGTGATGCACGAGCGTGTCCTGCTTTTCCGAGAACGCTTGCAGCACGCCGAATGGTGTTGGTATGAGATAGGCTGGCGGCTTGAACGCCTCGATCGCACCCTGCCAGAGGATCGCGATTGCGACGATTGCAAGAACGATCCAGATCACCCGCACTACAAATCGCTCGACAAGCGGACGGGGGGGCCTGGCATGGCCCGGCGTGGCAGCGTCGCTCATCAGTCCTTCAACTCCGTCGAGGATTCCCAGTAGATCACCAGACGTTCGGCCAGCGCCCAGAATGCGTAGGCCGCTGCCGACAGGCCGCAGGCGAGCACCACCGAAAGCCAGACCTTGTTGATGTCGAAGGCGCCAAGCGCATAGAGCATCAGCGCGCCCAGCCCGAGTTCCGCGCCCGCCCATTCCGCGGTGATGGTGCCAAGCACCGCCGACGGCGCGGCGATCTTGAACCCGGCAAACAGATACGGCAGCGCGCTCGGGATCACGAGATAGCGCAACTGCTGCAGCGGCGAGGCCGAGAGCGTGTGGAACAACTCGAGCCGCGTGCGCTCCACCGCACGAAAGCCCTGCATCGCGCCCACCAGCATCGGGAAGTAGCACGCAAGTGCAGCGACCAGCACATGCGTCGGCGGGCCGGTGCCCAGCCACAGGGCGAGCAGGGGCGTGGTCGCAATCAGCGGCACGCTGTGCAATCCGACCCCAAGGTTGTAGATCGGGGCGCGCAGAACGACCACCATGCTCGCGACCGCCGCAGCCAAGAGCGCGATGCCGGCCGCGATCGCATAGCCGGTGAGCGCCTTGAGCACAGTCGGCGTGAGGTGGCGCGTCACCACCGCCGGATTCTTCACCGCATCCGCCCAGACCGCCGAGGGTGCGGGGATCACCACCGGAAGGGCGCCGCGAGCCTGCAGGAATTCAGCGAGGCCAAGAGCGAGGATCACCGCCAGCACCGGCGCGAGCGCAAGCGCCAGGCGGCGAAGGCGAACGGATGCCGGCGAAGTCGCGATCGTCACCCTGCGGCTCAGTAGGTCTCGACCGGCGCCGGGGCACCATCGGGAAGCGACCCGGCTTCGCGGCCGAACAGGGCGTCACGCACCTTGTTCACCGACTCGAAAAACGCCTGTGTGCGCATCATCCCGAGCTCGCGAGGCCGCGCCAGCTCGATGTCGAGCGTGGTTGTGATCCGCCCCGGACGCGGCGACATCACATAGACCGTATCGGACATGAACACCGCCTCTGAAATCGAGTGGGTCACCAGCAATGCGGTGGTTCCGGATTCGGCCCAGATTCGCAGCAGTTCGAGATTCATCCGCTGACGCGTGATCTCGTCCAGCGCACCGAAGGGTTCATCGAGCAGCAGCACTTCGGGTTCGAGTGCCAGGGCACGCGCGATCGCAACCCGTTGCTGCATGCCGCCGGAAAGCTGGGAAGGCAGCGAGTTCTCGAATCCCTTGAGGCCGACAAGTTCGATCAGTTCCGCCGGCGTGCGCGTGGCCGCCCGCGCGCTCGTCCGGCCAACAATGTCCAGCGGCAGTTCCACATTCTCCCGCACCGAGCGCCAGGGCAACAGGGTCGGGCTCTGGAAAATGAAACCGATCGCGTGATCACGACGCGCCTGACGAGGCGGCGCATCGCCGACGTTGATCGTCCCCGACCAGGGTTGCATGATGTCCGCGACCAGCCGCAGCAGGGTCGATTTTCCGCAACCGCTCGGCCCGATGATCGACCCGAAGCGGCCGGCGGGAATCGCAAGATCGGTCTTCTCCAGCGCGATCACCCGCTGCCCCTTGGTATCGAAGAGCATCGTGACCTGCCTGACATCGATCGCGAGCGACATGGTTTCAGTCCGTGAGAATCATCGGGAAAATCGGAGTCAGCCGCAGGTATGCAGTCCGGCCGAATAAAAGCCGCGAAGCTTCTCGCGCAGCCTGCGCGCCACCTGCTGCCATTCAAGGAAGCCGGGGGCCGCTACCCGAACCTGGGCATCGAGTTCGCGTTGCACCTCGTCCAGATCAACCCGGGCGAGACGACCATCGACGACCACATCCTCGCCTGCGATCACCAGGCGCTTGAGGTGGCGCATGGTCGCGCGCGTTACCACGAGCGATGCCTCGCCCGGGCCGTCGGTGATCAGGTCGCGCGACATGCCCGCGTAGTCGAGAACTGCGAGATCCGCGGGTTCGCCCGCAGCGATACCCCCGCCCTCCTCGCGCCCGGTGACCGAGCGCCGACCGCCGTAGCTCGCAAAGCGATACAACTCGCCGAGCGGCAAGCCTTCGTCGATCGCGACCCCGCGATGCAACATGTAGTTGAGACGAAGTTCGCGAAAGGCGTCGTCGTCGTCGTCAACCGAGAAACCGTCCATGCCCATCGCGAGCGGCACGCCGGCGCGATGCATGTCGCGCACCGGTGCAATGCCGGATCGGATCGTGAGATTGGAACTGGAATTGACGCTCACCGTAACACCACGTTCCGCAAGCAGTTCCATCTCGTCGGGACGCAACCAGACCGCATGCGCCACCGACAGCCGGGGCGAGAGCATGCCGATCGAATCGAGATACTTCACCGGACCACCATCGGGATGGATCGAATCGAGGAATTCGCGCTGCAGGCGGGATTCGAGCAGGTGCATGTGCACCCGGCGGCCGGTGATCGCGGAACGTTCGGCGATCAGCCGCAACAGCGCATCGGAACACCACTCGGCGCCGTACGGGCCGAACTGCACCGTGACCGTCGGACTCTCGATTCTCGCCGCGAGGTCCTCGACCATCGCCACCTGGGACTGCGGCGAATCGGAGGCGAACACCAGCTTGTCGCGCACCCGGTCGCGATCGGCGGGATCGAGCAGAGCGATCAGCTTTTCATCCGGCGCGTAGCCGATCGGGTAACGATCCCGCAGCGCAACCGCCACACAGACGCGGATGCCAACATCGTTGGCCGCGCGTGCCACGGTCTCGAGTTCCTGCACGATCCGCGTGCGGTTCTGCGGCCGGGTGTAATGAACCATCACCGAACCGGTTCCGCCGAGCGCAGAACGCCCGAGCGCTGCGACATTCACGAGGTACGGGTCCGCGCTTGGGCTGCCGGTCATGTTGATCTGCCAGAGTTCCAGCGGCAGGTCGTAGGCACCGAGCGCGGTGGGGCGCACGCCGCGCACATGATCGTGCGCATTGGCAAGCGGCGGCATGGCAAAGAACGATCCCGAGTCGGCGGGGTGCCCCGCAGCAAGATCGTCCACCGCCGTAAAGCTGGAACCGCTCCAGCCGATGCTCGCGCGACGGCACACAGAACAGCCGCCGCGCGGATCGAGAAGCCGCGCCGAAATATGCGGTGCCAAATCGTTCATCGAGGAAAACCTGCCTTCCTTGCCATGTCTTCTCCTTCCAGGCCCGTTCAGGCCTTCTTGTTGGCGTCGATCGCGACGCTCGGGTCGCAGAGATCCTTAGCGCTCATCGGGCTCTTGATCATGTCGACCTTGCGATAAAGGTCGATAATCTTCGTGTACAGGTCGAGATCAAGCGTGAGCATGCCCTGTTTCTGCACCGGCCCGGCAATAATGTAGGGCTTGCTCGCCTTGATCTCCGCTAGCTGCGCCTTGTAGTCGAGGCCGGGCGCACCGTACTTCTCCACCATCAGCCTGGCGGTTTCCTCGGGATTGTCCAGCGCCCAGGTCCAGGAACGGATCGCCGCGCGCATGAAGCGCACCACGTCGTCGCGGTTGGTCTTGAGGTAATCCTCGCGAACATAGATCGTACCCGCGGTCTCGGGAACGCCGAGGTCGTGCACCTCCAGAACATGCACATCGAAGCCGCGCGTCTGCAGCATCACGCCCTGGTTCGTCGAATAGCCGCTATAGGCATCGATCTGGCCAGTCACCAGCGCACCGGGATCCGGCGCTGCTGGAACCAGATTCACGCTCTTCAGGTCGACGCCGTGTTCCTTGAGAAGGTTCTGCACCAGCGGCCGGCCGGAGGTGGACACCGCAATCGTCTTGCCCGTGAGTTCCTTTATCGTCCGGATCGGCTTGGAGCCGGCGCTCATGAACGCGTACGGGCTTTTCTGAAACACCGTGCCGATCACCTTGATCGGAATGCCTTTTTCACGCGCGATGAGCAGCGGACCGATCGGCCGGTCGCCAATCACCGAGTTACCGCTCGCCACGTTCGCAACAGGGTCTATGTTCGGACCGCCGGAATTGAACGTCGGGTCGATGCCCGCGTCCTTGAAAAAGCCCTTTTCGATCCCGGCGAAATAGCCGCCGTACTGGATGCTCTTGATCCAGGAAAGCTGGAAATTCACCGACCTGAGCGACTGTGCCCAGGCCTCGCCGCCCATGCCGAGAATGCCGATGGGTGGCAGGGCAGCGCCGAGCGCGGCAGCACCCGCACCCTTGAGAAGGTTGCGGCGCGACGACGAGGCAAGGCCGGGGTACTGCGCGGAGCGGGATTTGTTCGAGCGCTGCATGACGATCTCCTGGTGGGTATCTGGACCGCGCCGGAGAATCGTCCGGCGCCTGTGATCCACTCATCTGCAAGAACCGTGCACACTCCTGCCCATCGAATGTTGGCCAACGGGCATCACCCGAAATGGAATATTCCACGGAATTTGGAAATTCTAACGCCGAACGACTCGCCGGCTTGGTGCACCCCGCCCCAAAGCTGTGCACAGGCAAAAGCCCGAGAGGCGTGGAAGCTGTCTAACGCGGCGACGCGGAAGGGGCCGCGGGAACGGCGGCGGGCACCGGCCCCGGATTCGCGTTCGGGTCTTTCGATCGGACAGGGGCAGGCGCGCCGCCGAGCAACTTGACCACATCGAAATGTTCATTCGCAATCGCCAGATCCAGCGGCGTCTTGCCCGCCTTGTTGCGAACGACCTTGCGCACATTCGCTTCGAGCAGCACCGCCACGATCTCCGCATGACCTGCCGCCGCCGCCATGTGCAGCGAGGTGTCGCCTTCGCTGTTGGGCGCACCCGGATTGGCGACACGCGCCACCAGCCGGTTGACCATCTCGAGCGACCCGGAAAGCGCGGCCCAGTGCAACGCGGTCTCCCCGTCCCGATTCGCGAGCTTCGGGTCGGCACCCCGCTGCAGCAACAGGTCGGTGAACGCCGGATCGACATGCAGCGCGGCGGCGTGCAACGCGGTTTCTCCGTTGGCGGTCCGACCGTTGGGGTCCACCTTTTCCTCGAGCAGAACATACACGATCGCAAGGTCGCCCTTCTCCACCGCTACAAACAGCGGGGGCTCACCTTCCTCGTTCTTCGCCGTGAAGTGAACACCGGTGAGGATCACGCGCTTCAGTTCGGACATGTTGCGGTCGTCCAGCGCGCGAAACAGATCCTCGCGCAGGCTCTGCGCGCCGGCGAAACCGGACGCGAACATCAGCATCAGCAATACGAACACTCTCATGACTTCTCCAGCACCGCACGCATAAAACCGACGATCAGCAGCGCAACCATCGCCCAGAGAAATTTGCGCAACCACCCCATGTAGGTCTCGACCGACACCCGCCGACGGATGCGCTCGCCCGCAAGCAGCAGGATAAGCGACAACAGGGCCCAGGGCAGGCACTGGAGCCAGAATCCGAGCGGCACGTTGCCCGCCGTCGTCCAGGTGACAATCTGGGTCGCCTTGCCGAACATGAAGCACAGGTTCAGTACCTGGACGAGTGCGGCGGGCGCAACCCCGAGAATCATGAAATAGATGATCAGCGGTGCAAGCGCCACGTTGGCCGTCGCTTCGAATATTCCGCCCGCAAGCCCTGCGGCGGCGCCGAAAACAATCCAGTGCGCCTTCACCACCGGCACGTCCAGCTTGCCGAGCCGCTCCCGGTACAGATAGAGCACCAGCAAAACCGCGAGCAGCAGGATGAACGGCTCGGACGGCGCGCGTATCAGGATGAGCGTGCCGAGAAATGCGCCAGTCAGGTGGAATGCCGGCATGAACCAGAAACGTCCGAGACTCGCCCCGAGATTGCCGCCGCGAAAGGCGTTGAGGATGGTAGTGATGAATCCAGGCAGAACCGACAGCAGGAGCGCGGTCTTGAAATCGAACATCAGCGTAAGCAGCGGCGTGGCGATGATCGGAAAACCGAAACCGATCAGTCCGTGAAAGAAACCCGAGGCCACCATCACCACGGCGAGCCAAGCGTAGCCCCACCAGGGAAGAGTTTCGAAAACGTGCATGTGGGGGGGCGGAGCCAAGAAATAGCGCGTCTCAGTGTAGCACTGCGTACGCCGGCACTTTGCGGGCAAGAACTCCTTCGACCACAGCGAGCCAATGCTCGGTACCGCCTCGCGTATCATCCGCATGGAGGAGGACGCATGAGCTGCTGCCACTACTATTCCATCGCCGACGACGGCAAGACCGAGTCGGTGTTTTCGGTCGATGTCGCCGCGATCAGTTTCGGCCCCGGAGTACTTCGCGAGGCCGGCGAGCAGGCAAAAGCACTCGGCATGAAGCGCGTCGCGCTGTTCACTGAACCCGCCCTTCGCAAGCTGGCGTTTTTCGCTGATGCGGAGAAGTCGCTTCGCGATGCCGGACTGGACGTCGTGGTGTACGACGAAGTCCGGGTCGAGCCCACCGATGCCTCGTTCAAGCAGGCGGCGCGTTTTGCGACCGAAGGTCGTTTCGACGGCTACGTCTCGGTCGGCGGCGGCTCGGTGATCGACACCGCCAAGGCGGCGAACCTCTACTCCACTCATCCGGCCGATTTCCTCGCCTACGTGAATGCGCCGATCGGCGAAGCGCGTCCGGTACCGGGCCCGCTCAAACCGCATATCGCCTGCCCCACGACCTGCGGCACCGGCGCCGAATGCACCGGCATCGCGGTGTTCGACCTGCTGGAGAAGCAGGTGAAGACCGGCATTGCGTCCAAGCGACTGAAGCCCTCCCTCGCTCTGATCGACCCGAGCGCCACCTATTCGCTGCCCCGAAACGTGGTGGCTGCGAGCGGCTTCGACGTGCTTGCCCACGCGCTCGAGTCCTACACCGCTCGCCCCTACACGATGCGCACGAAGCCCGGTTCGCCCGCTGCCCGGCCGATGAGCCAGGGCGCGAATCCCTGGAGCGACATCGGCTGCGAGGCGGCGCTCAAGCTTCTGGGCAAATATCTGCAGCGCGCGGTGAACGACGCGTCCGATCACGAAGCCCGCGACAACATGATGTATGCCGCGACGCTCGCGGGGATCGCCTTCGGCAATGCCGGGGTACACATTCCCCACGGCATGTCCTACTCGGTGGCGGGGCTGGTGAAGGACTTCCGGCCCGAGGGCTATCCGCAGGACGAGCCGATGGTGCCGCACGGCATGTCGGTGATCGTCAACGCCCCCTCGGTATTCCGGTACACCGCCTGCGCCTGCCCGGAGCGCCACCTGCACGGCGCGGCCTGCCTCGGCGCCGACACACGCGATGCGTCGAACGACGACGCGGGCGAAGTGGTCGCGGGCCAACTCATCAAGCTGATGAAGGCCACCGGCATCCCCAACGGCATCGGCGGTGTGGGCTACAGCGAGGCGGATGTCGGGGCCCTCGCGGCGGGCGCGTTCGCGCAGCAGCGCCTGCTGGTGAATTCGCCGCGGGAAGTCGGAACAAAAGAGATCGAGGGCCTGTACCTCGGCGCGATGAAATACTGGTAGGTCAACAAGGACGGGGGAATCAACATGTTCAAGCACTGGATCACATCGGCGCTCATCGCTCTTGCCGCTTTGCCCAACATCGCAGCGGCACAGGCGTTCCCGAACAAACAGATCCGGATCGTCGTGCCTTTCCCGCCCGGCGGAGCAACCGACATTCTCGCGCGCGCCGTCGCGCAGGATCTGCAGAAGGGCTTCGGACAGTCGGCACTGGTGGAAAACCGGCCGGGCGCCGGCGGCAACCTCGGCGCGGACCTTGTCGCGAAATCGCCCGGCGACGGCTACACCCTGCTGATGGGCACCGTCGGCACCCACGGCATAAACGTCGCGTTGTATTCAAAGATGCCCTATGACGCGGTGAAGGATTTCGCCCCGATCACCCTTGTGGCTCTTGTTCCGAACGTCCTCGTGGTGCATCCGTCGCTGCCGGTAAAGAGCGTAAGGGACCTGATTGATCTTGCAAAAAGAGAACCGGGAAAGCTCAACTACGCGTCAAGCGGGAATGGCACCTCGATCCACCTCTCGGCCGAACTATTCAAATCGATGGCAGGCGTGAGCATGCTGCATATCCCGTACAAGGGCAGTTCCCCCGCGCTCGCTGATCTTGTCGGCGGCCAGGTCGGCCTGATGTTCGACAATTTGCCATCGGCGCTTCCCTTCATAAGAGCGGGCAAGCTGCGCGCGGTCGCCGTGACCAGCAGCAAGCGCGCGCCGGTGCTTCCCGAACTCCCGACGATCGCGGAAGCCGGACTGCCGGGTTACGAAGCAAGTTCCTGGTTCGGCATCCTCGCGCCCGCGTCGACACCGCGCGATGTGGTCGGCAAGCTGCACGATGCGATCGTCAAAGGGCTCGCGACGCCCGAGACCAGCGAACGCCTCGCCAGCCAGGGCGCTGAACAGGTTGGCAATACCCCGGAACAGTTTGCGGTGTTCATTCGCGAGGAAATTGACAAGTGGGGCAAGGTGGTCAAGGCCGCCGGCGCCAAGGTCGACTGACCCCGGCATGCAAAGCACACTCCCGCAACGCGTTGCCGTCATTGGCGGTGGCGTCATGGGCATCGACATCGCAGCAATTTTTTGCGCGGCAGGCGTACCGGTCGAGATCATGGAACCGGACACTGCGCGCTGGGATGCGGCGCGCGGACGGCTTGCCGAATCGATCCGGCAGTTGCATCCGGTCTCGCCGGCAGCACCGGCCGGGATCGTTGCCTCGCTGGAAGAACTCGGCTGGGCGAAGGTGGACCTTGTGGTGGAGTGTGCCCCGGAGAATCTCGAGCTCAAGCGCGGCGTATTCGCCTCGCTCGTGCGGCTGGCGCGCCCGGACACAGTGATCACCAGCAACTCCTCGAGCTACCCGGTCAGCGAAATCGCGCGCGGCCTGCCAACGCAGGAGCGCATGCTCGGCCTGCACTTCTTCATGCCAGCCCACCTTATCCCCGCGGTGGAGGTGATCAAGAGCGAATCCACCCCCGAGACGCTTTGGAGCCGCCTCGGCGAGTTGGTGCGCGCACTCGGCAAGAAGCCGGTGATGGTGGCGAAAGACATTCCCGGCTTTGTTGCCAACCGCCTGCAGCACGCGCTGATGCGCGAAGCCTGGTCGCTGATGAACCAGGGCCTCGCCGGTCCGGAGGACATCGACGCCGCGGTCAAGTACGGTTTCGGCATGCGCTACCTCGCGGCCGGCCCGGTGCTGCAAAAAGACCTCGCGGGACTGGACATCCACTGCGCCGCCGCGACATCGGTCTATCCGACGCTCGCCAATGACGATGCCCCGCCGCAAACCCTGCGCGACAAGGTCAGCCAGGGAAAACTCGGAATGAAAACCGGGGAAGGTTTCTACTGCTGGACGCCGGAATCTGCCGCGGCCGAGCGGGCGCGCTACGAGCGCGTGCTTATCGCGGCCCTCGCGGTTCAGCAGACGGACGAACCCTCGCAGAACGGCTGACCGGCCGGCCGCCCCCCGCCGGCTTGCGACGCGGCGCGGAATCGGCGATCAGTTCAAACAGCAATTCCCTCATCCAGAGACTCGCCGGGTCACGCTCGAAGCGTTCGTGCCAGTGAACCCGCACGTCGGTGCGAGGAATGGCCACAGGCGGCCTGAGCAGTTTCAGCTTGCCAAGCCTCTCGAAAACCGCCGCCGCACGCTCGGGAACGGTCACGATCAGGTCGGTCCGCTCGAGCAGCATCGGCACCACCATGAAATGCGGCACGCGCAGGCTGATGCGCCTGCGGATTCCGGCCGCGACAAGCGCGTCCTCGACCACCCTGTGACCGCTGCCGATGGAGGAAATCAACGCGTGTGATGCCGCGAGGAATTGCTCCCGGCTGAGCGTTTTCCCGATGTGCGTATGGTCGGCGCGAAGCAGGCAGAGGTAGGCATCGCTGAAAAGCGCGCGGTTGCGCACCGGCGCACGCAATCCGGGGAGAAAACCCACCGCAAAGTCGATTTCGCCCGAGGCGAGCGCATCGGCGATCCGCTCCTCGCCAAAGGCCGTCGTCTCGATACGAATCCCCGGCGCTTCGCGCGCGAGGCGCTCGAGCAGGGGCGGCAGGAACAGCATTTCCCCGATATCCGACATGTGAAAGCGGAAGCTGCGCTCGGAGCGCGCCGGTTCAAAGCCGGAGCGCTGTGCGAGCGTGCGCTCGATCAGGGCGAGCGCCTGGGAAATCGGCCCGGCGAGCGACTCGGCAAAGGGCGTAGGCTGCATGCCGCGAGGAGTGCGCACGAACAACGGATCCTCGAACACCGCACGCAGCCGCGAGAGTGCATTGGACATCGCCGGCTGGGACAGCGAAAGCCGTGCTCCCGCAGCGGTCACGCTGCCTTCGCGCAGGATCGCGTCAAAGGTTCGAAGCAGGTTGAGATCGACGTCGCCGACATTCATGCCATGAATATATAGCATATGCCGGATCAATTTGACAAATGCAAGTACGCCTCATACGCTGGCCGGTCACATTTCTTCCCGCTGCACCGGCTTTCGTACATCCGCTTTTCGTACATCCGTCTTTCGGGCTAAGCCCAAACAAGGAGGAGGACAACATGAACGGGAACAGCATTTTCAGGCGTTTTGCACCTTTGGCGGGAGCGGCAATTCTCTGCGCGACGAGCTGGTCGGCGCTCGCCCAGGAGGTCACGCTTCGCATGGTCAGCGCCTTCCCCGAAAACCAGTTCTACGTGAAGCGCACCACCGACTGGATCGAGAAGGTCAACCGCGACGGCAAGGGCGTGTTGCGCATCAATTTCATCGGTGGCCCGCGCGCGATCCCCACATTCGAGGTGGGCAACGCAGTGAAGACGGGCGTTGTCGATCTCGCGCTCACCACCGGGGCCTTCTACACCAACCTGATGCCCGAGGCGGATGCGCTCAAGCTCTCCGAGACCAGCGCGGCCGAGCAGCGCAAGAACGGCGGCTTTGAGCTGATCAACAAGATCTGGCAGGAGAAGGCCAACATGGCCTATCTCGGCAAGGTGGTGGAGTTCACCCCCTTCCACCTTTACATCAACAAGAAGATCGACAAGCCGGACCTTAACGGCATGAAGATCCGCATCACGCCGGTGTACCGCGACTTCTTCCAGGCGATGGGGGCGTCGGTGATGAACACCGCCCCGGGCGAGGTCTACACCGCGCTCGAGCGCGGCGTGATCGATGGCTACGGCTGGCCGATCCACGCATTGTTCGACCTAAACTGGCAGGAAAAGACCAAGTTTCGCGTCGATCCCGGCTTCTACAATGCGGAAGTGTCGATCGTAATGAACCTCGACAAATACAGGAGCATCCCGGCGAAAGCACGCGAGACGCTCGAGCGCGAGGTTCAGGCCTACGAGGCGCAGAACGAGTTCTGGAAAACCTACAATCAGAACGAGGCCAAGCGCCAGGCTGATGCGGGTATCCAGACCATCACGTTCGATGCCGCCACCAGCAAGCGCTATTTCGACCAGGCCAAGGAAGTCGGCTGGGCGGGCGTCATGAAGGCCAGCCCGCAATACGGGCCGCAGTTGCAGAAGGTCCTGAGCCGCTAAACGAGCATCCGCACAAAGAACCGGGCAGCCCGCGATGAACATCGAAAAACTCTCCGAGCAGTACGGCAGACTGCTCACCTGGCTGGCCCTCGCGGGCTGCGCGGTGCTCTTCTGCATGATGATCCTGATCTGTCTCGACGTGCTGCTGCGCAACGCGACGATCATCCCCGGGGTACGCGGTCTCGCCTGGGGCAATGAGGTCACCGAGTCGATGCTCTATCTGCTCACCATGCTGACCGCGCCCTGGCTGCTGCGCCAGGGACAGCACATCCGGGTGGACATCCTGCTGCGCGCGATCCCTCGCACGCTCGCTTGGGTCTTCGAATGGATCTGCGATGTCATGGCGCTCGTCTGCAGCCTGGTCATCATGTGGTACGGGATCAAGGCAACCATTGCGAGCTACACCTCGGGCGCGATGACGATCAAGGCATTGATCACGCCGGAATGGTGGTCGATCGCCCCGCTGCCGATCGCGTTCCTGCTGCTCTCGATAGAGGTGCTTTTCCGGATGCATCGCCTGTACCAGGGTGAACGCGGTCCGCGTGATGACGCGGTATCTGCCGCATGAATCGCGGCATGATTAGCAAGAAGAGGAGTCGTTGATGTCCTGGGAAGCAGCAGCGTGGCTGATGCTGGGCGGTTCGACCATTCTCCTGTTCCTCGGGCTTCCGGTCGCGTTTTCGTTCCTTGTGATCAATCTTGCCGGGGCGATCATTTTCTTGGGCGGCGAAGCTGGCCTGGTGCAGCTGGTCAGGAACAGCGTGTCCTCGGTGACGAGTTTCTCGCTCACGCCGATCCCGCTGTTCATCCTGATGGGGGAAGTGCTGTTCCACACCGGCCTCGCAATCAAGGTCATTGATGGCGTGGAACGCCTGATCAGCGCCGTTCCCGGCCGGCTGTCCGTGGTCGCGGTGGTCGCCGGCACGGTGTTCTCCGCCATCTCAGGCTCGACCATTGCCACCACCGCGATGCTCGGCAGCCTGATGCTGCCCGTCATGCTCGCACGCGGCTATCACCCGGTGATGGCCACCGGCCCGATCATGGCGATCGGTGCTGTGGACATGCTCATTCCGCCTTCGGCACTCACCGTCCTGCTTGGCAGCCTCTCGGGCATCTCGATATCCAAGCTGCTGGTCGGCGGCATCATCCCCGGCCTGATCCTGAGCCTCGTCTTCATCGGCTACATCATCCTGCGCGTGAAGATCAATCCGGAACTCGCGCCGAATTCCGAGTTCGAGGAATTTCACGGCTGGCAGAAATTCCAGCCGTTCGTGAAGTACGTGATCCCGCTGGTGTCGATATTCGGCGTCGTGGTCGGAGCGATGCTGGTCGGCTGGGCGACGCCCACCGAAACCGCCGCGCTCGGCGCCTTCGCCACAATTCTTCTGGCGCTTGCCTACCGGGCGCTCACCCTGGATGCGATGCTCAAATCCCTGCGCGGCACGGCCGGCGTGTCGGGAATGATCCTGTTCATCATCGTCGGCGCCACCACCTTCGCACAGCTGCTTTCGTTTTCCGGCGCGAGCGACGGACTGGTGCAGATCATCACCGGGCAGGGCTGGCCGATCGCGGTGGTGATTGCCTGCATGATGGGCATGCTCATCTTCCTCGGGCTTTTCCTCGATCAGGTCAGCATGATGATGATCACTCTTCCGATCTTCATGCCGATCGTGCAGAAGTTCGGGATCGACCAGGTGTGGTTCGGCGTGATGTTCCTGATCTGCATGCAGCTCGGCCTTCTGTTGCCGCCGCACGGCCTGTTGCTGATGACCATGAAGGGCGTGTCGCCCCCTGCGGTCACGATGGCCCATATATTCCGCGCTGTAACGCCCTACGTGCTCTTCAGCATGGCAGTGCTGGCGCTGGTGTATTTCGTACCCGCGGTCGCGGTATGGCTGCCCAATCTGATCGGCTGAACACCCCCGACAGGACGGCGGATCGCAAGTACAACTGATGATCTAGCAAGGAGTACGTAATGGAACGCTCATTCAAGGAAGAAGTATCGGCCCTGCGCCTCGGCGATGGCGATACGTTCCACGGCGAGGGAATTCTCGCGGTCACCAAGGCCCTGCTGCAGTCGGGCGTGTCGTACGTCGGCGGCTACCAGGGCGCTCCCATTTCGCACCTGGTGGACGTGCTCAACGATGCGCGCGACCTTCTCGACGAGCTGGGCATCCACCTCGAGACCAACGCTTCGGAAGCCGGGGCGGCGGCGATGCTCGGGGCGTCGATCAATTATCCGATCCGCGGCGCAGTCGCGTGGAAATCCACCGTCGGCACGAACGTGGCGTCCGACGCGCTCGCCAACCTCGCCTCCGCAGGCGTGAAGGGCGGCGCGCTGATCGTCACCGGCGAGGACTACGGCGAAGGCGCCTCGATCATGCAGGAGCGAAGCCACGCATTCGCGATGAAGTCGCAGATCTGGCTGCTCGATCCGCGCCCCGACCTCGAAATCATCACCCGCATGGTGCAAAAGGGCTTCGAGCTTTCGGAAATATCCAGCACGCCGGTGATGCTCGAATTGCGCATCCGCGCCTGCCACATGTACGGCACCTTCAAGACGAAAGCCAACGTCGCGCCGAAAATCTCGACCAACACCATGCTGGACCAGCCGGAATTCAGCACCGACCGTATCGTGCTGCCGCCGGCCACTTACCTGCAGGAAAAGCTGAAGATCGACGTGCGCTGGCCCGCAGCCGAAAAATTCGTCGTCGACGAAAAACTCAACGAGTTCTTCGACGGCGACATTTCTGACCTCGGCATCATCGTCATGGGCGGCTTGTACAACGCCACCGTGCGGTCGCTGCAGAGCCTCGGCCTGGCCGACCCCTTCGGCAAGTCGCGCATCCCGATCTACTGTCTGAACGTGACCTACCCGCTGATCCCGAAGGAAATCGCCTCCTTCTGCCTCGGCAAGAAGCATGTGCTGGTGGTCGAGGAAGGCCAGCCCTGCTTCATCGAGGACGCGGTGCAGGCCGCCCTGCGACGTGCCGAGATCAACGACCCGAAGATCCATGGCAAGGACGTGCTCCCGCTTGCGGGCGAGTACACCGGCGAAGTGGTGCTCGGCGGCATGACAAAGTTTCTCGAACTCGCAGGTTCTTCGGCGACCGATATTACTGCGATCCGCTCAACGCACGACCGTCTTGTCGGCACCAAGGCCCAGGCCGCCGAGATCCTCGGCGCGCCGGTGCCGGGACGCCCGCCCGGGTTCTGTGTCGGCTGCCCTGAGCGACCGGTGTTTACGGCGATGAAGCTGATCGAGCGCGAATCCGGCCAGTTCCATATTTCCGCGGACATCGGCTGTCACCTGTTCTCGACGCTTCCGCCGTTCAATATCGGCAACACGGTGCTTGGCTACGGCCTCGGCCTTGCGAGCAACTCGGCGATCGACCCTTTGTTCAACCGACGCACGGTCACTGTCATGGGCGACGGCGGCTTCTGGCACAACGGGCTGACCTCGGGCGTCGCCAACTCGGTGTTCAACAAGGATGACGGCATTCTCGTCATCATGAAAAACGGCTACACCTCGGCCACCGGCACCCAGAACATCCCGTCCTCGCCGCACCAGGACGAGTTCAAGTCCACCGACATGGGAATCGAACGCGCGCTGGACAGCCTCGGCGTCAAGTGGCGAAAGACCATCCACACCTACCACGTCTCGGAAATGGCGAAGACGCTGAGGGAGGCGATGACCACGCCCTTCAAGGGACTGAAGGTCATCATCGCAGAAGCCGAGTGCCAGTTGGAGAAACAGCGACGGATCAAGCCGATCAACGCCGCGGCGCTCAAGCGAGGCGAACGCGTCATCCGCACGCGCTTCGGCGTCGACGAGGACACCTGCACCGGCGATCACTCCTGCATCCGGCTTTCCGGCTGTCCCTCGCTCACCATCAAGGAGTCCAGCGACCCGCTCAAGGTCGATCCGGTCGCGCACGTCAACAACGACTGCGTCGGCTGCGGATTGTGCGGCGAGGTATCACACGCCGCGATACTGTGCCCGTCCTTCTTCCGTGCGGAGATCGTGCAGAACCCGAACGCATGGGATCGCTTCATGCAGAGCATCCGATCCACCGTCATCGGCTGGCTGCAACCGGCCTAGTCAGGGAAAACGAAAATGAACCTACCCGAACGTCCGATCACCATACTCGTGGCCGCGCTGGGCGGCGAAGGCGGCGGCGTGCTCGCCGACTGGCTGGTTGCCGCTGCCACCGCCGAGAGTTTTCCGGTGCAGAGCACATCGATTCCCGGCGTCGCACAGCGCACCGGTGCAACCACCTATTACGTCGAGATCTACCCCGCCCGCTGGGACACGCTCGAGGGCAAGCGCCCGGTGCTCGCACTCACCCCGGCGCCGGGCAATGTCGACCTGATGGTCGCATCGGAGATCATCGAGTCGGCACGTGCGATGCAGAACGGCTATGTCAGCCCCGATCGCACCACCTTGATCGCCTCGACCCACCGCGTGTATACGGTGCTCGAGAAGATGTCGATGGGCGACGGGCGGATCAACGTGGAAAAAATCATGAAGGCCGCGGACAAGCTGGCCAGGCGCGCCATCCTGTTCGACATGGCCGATCTCGCGGTGAAATCCGGTACCGTGATCAGCGCGGTGCTGTTCGGCGCGATGGCCGGTTCCGGGGCGCTTCCGCTGCCGCGGGCGGCCTGCGAAGACGCCATCCGCAAGGCAGGCAAGGGCGTCGAGGCGAGCCTCAAGGGATTCGACCTCGCCTATCGTCATGCCACCGGCGAACTCAAGGCCGCTACGCTGGACGACGCCAAGCGTTGGAAGAAATTCCCGGTCGAGCGCGTTGCAAAGACCTTCCCGCCTGAGACGCACCGCATCGTCGAGGAAGGCGTGGCACGCACCACCGACTATCAGGATGCCGCGTACGCCAGCATGTATCTCGACCGCATAGAGCCGATCCTCGCGCTCGACCGCGAAAAGGGCGGCTCCGCAGGGGGCTGCAAACTAACCAACGAAACCGCGCGCTTTCTCGCGCTCTGGATGAGCTACGAGGACGTGATTCGCGTCGCCGATCTCAAGACCCGCAGGAGCCGCTTCGAGCGCGTTCGCAACGAGGTGCGCGCCAAGCCGCACGAGCCTGTCCAGATCGTCGAATTCCTGAAGCCCGGCGTGGAAGAAATCGCGGCCGTGATGCCTTCGGGCATCGCCTCGGCGATGCTTAACTGGGAAGCCGGCCGTCGCAAGCGTGGCCTGCCCGCCCTGCACAAGGGCATGTACATCAAGACCAACAGCATCACCGGATTCCTGATGCTGCGCACCCTCGCGTGGCTTCGTCCGCTGCGCCGCAAGACCTCGCGCTTCCCGCAGGAACAGGCGCTGATCGAGCGCTGGCTGCGCGCGGTCGCGAACGCCGGCAAGACCGACCTCGAACTCGCGCTCGAAGTAGCACTGCTCGGCCGCCTGATCAAGGGCTACGGCGACACCCATCAGCGCAGCAAGGACAACTTCCTTCGCATCATGGACACGCTGGTCGAAGCCGGTACGGTCCGCGACCCGCAGGTGTTGCGCATGACGGTACGCGCGGCACGCGATGCGGCGCTCGCCGATCCGGACGGAAAGGTGCTGGACGGTTCGCTGGAAAAGGTCGGCGTACCCCGTCGCCCGGTAAAGGCACACCCGATCCAGATCGTGCGCCGCAAGCCGGGACAGAAAAAAGCGACGTAGGCGGGCTGAACCACGTCATTGCGGGCGAAGCGTTCTGCGGGCCGTCTTGCTGGCCAGGGTCGCCGCAATGACCGCAGGTGCTGAATCCACGCGGAGGGCCTGATGGAAGTCTCGTTCCACGACAAGATTGCCTCGCTCAAGCTGGGCGAGGGTGACACCTTCCACGGCGAAGGCATCCTCGCGGTGACCAAGGCGCTCCTCCAGTCGGGCGTCTCGTATGTCGGCGGCTACCAGGGCGCGCCGATTTCGCATCTGCTGGATGTGATGGTTCAGGCGCGCGACTACATGCAGGAACTCGGCGTGCATGTCGAACCCTGCACCAGCGAGGCCGCCGCCGCCGCAATGCTCGGTGCCTCGATCAGCTATCCGGTCCGTGGTGCGGTGTCGTGGAAGTCGGTGGTCGGCACCAACGTTGCATCGGATGCACTCTCGTATCTCTCCACCGCGGGCGTCATGGGCGGCGCGCTCGTGGTCGTGGGCGAGGACTACGGTGAAGGTGCGAGCGTTGCGCTCGAGCGCACGCTCGCCTTCGCGCTGAAATCCTCCATCTGGATGCTCGACCCGCGCCCCAACCTCACCAGCATCACCGACATGGTGGAGAAGGGATTTGAACTCTCGGAAGCGTCGAATTCACCGGTGATGCTGGCGCTGCGCATACGCGCCTGCCATGTGAAGGGCAGCTTTGCTACCCGCGCCAATCGCGCCGCGGCGGTGTCCACCGCGCGACCGATGGATGAGCCTGCATCGTTTCTCTACGAACGCCTGTCGCATCCGCCGGAAACCTTCCGCCAGGAAAAGCTCAAGGCGGAAGTGCGCCTTCCGGCGGCGCGGCGCTTCATCGTCGAGCACAAGCTGAACGAGATATTCGACGGCTCCGACACCAGCCTTGGAATCATCGCCCCCGGGGGCCTGCACAATAACCTGCTGCGAGCGATGGAACTCGCCGGACTGGCCGACGCATTCGGAAACGCGAAGATTTCGGTGCTCGCGCTCAACGTGGTTTATCCACTGGTACCTGATGAGATCGCCGCGTTTTGCACCTCGAAAAAGGCGGTCCTCGTCGTAGAGGAAGGCCAACCGGAATTCATCGAACAGGACATCGCCACGCAGCTGCGACGTGCAGGCATACAGACGCCTCTGCACGGCAAGGACATACTGCCGATGGCAGGCGAATACACCACCGAGGTGCTGCTCAAGGCGCTCTCCTCGTTCGTCGGCTTGCATGCGCCGCATCTCGGCACCGAAACGCCAGACAAGGCGCTGTCGCGCATCGCCGACATCCGCAAGCGTGCCGCCGGTGTGCTGGATGCGCTTCCGCCGCGTCCGCCGGGCTTTTGCGTCGGCTGTCCGGAACGCCCGATCTTCACCGCGATGAAGATGTCACAGGCGGAAATCGGCAAGCCGCATATCGCGGCCGACATCGGCTGCCATGCCTTTGCGACCTACGAGCCCTTCTCGCAGGGCAACACCATCCTCGGCTACGGCATGAGCCTCGCGAGCGCCGCAGGCGTCGGCCCGATGATGCAGCGGCGCACACTCTCGATCATGGGCGACGGCGGCTTCTGGCACAACGGATTGCTCTCGGGGGTGTCCTCCTCGCTGCTCAACAAGAGCGACTCGGTGCTGGTGGTGATCAAGAACGGATACACCTCGGCCACCGGGACGCAGGAGATCGTGTCCTCGCCGCTGGACGCGGCCCGCGCCAGCGCGGGCGGTGCGAGCGCAGCAGATTCGGACGTCACCATCGAAAACGCATTGCGCGGCGTCGGCGTGAAGTGGCTGCGCACTGTGCACACCTACCGCGTGCCAGAGATGATCAAAACGCTGCGCGAGGCATTCACCACGTCAGAGCCCGGACTGAAGGTGATCGTCGCCGAAGGCGAATGCCAGCTCGAACGGCAACGCCGGATCAGACCGGTAAATGCCGCGGCGCTCAGAAACGGCGAACGCGTGGTCAGGACCCGCTTTGGCGTTGACGAGGACACCTGCACCGGCGACCACTCCTGCATCCGGCTCTCCGGCTGCCCCTCGCTCACCATCCAGGACTCGAGCGATCCGCTCAAGGTCGATCCGGTCGCGCACGTCAACAACGACTGCGTCGGCTGCGGGCTGTGCGGCGAGATCGCTCATGCGGCCGTGCTTTGCCCCTCGTTCTTCCGAGCTGAAATAGTGCAGAACCCGAACGCATGGGACCGGTTCGTCGATCGCTTGCGCTCCACGGTCATCGGCTGGGTTCAGCCGGCATGAATGCCCTTACAATGGGCATGCAATTTAGCAGCCCGTTTTTCGCAATTGTTCCGACAGCGCGATGCGGGCGTCCCGGCAATCCTTTCTGGTGAAACGCGTGTATTCCGATCTTGTCCAGCCGCGAGCGGTTCACCGCTCGGTCTATACCGATCCCGACATTTTCGCCGCCGAGCAGGAACGAATATTCCGTCGTGCCTGGCTCTACGTCGGCCACGAAAGCCAGGTGCCGAAACCCGGTGACTTTCTCCTGACCCGGCTTGGCCCCGACGAAGTGCTACTGGTACGCCAGGCCGACCGCTCGCTCGCCCTGCTGCACAACCGTTGCACCCACCGCGGCGCCCGAGTGATCACCGCGCCGCGCGGCAATGCGCGCCAGTTCACCTGCGCCTACCACGCATGGAGCTTCGACCTCGATGGCAGCCTCACCGGCGTGCCGCTCCCCGAGGGCTATTCGAAGGATTTCCGCTACGACGACAAATCGCTCGCGCGCGTTCCGCGGGTCGCCTCCTATCGCGGTTTTGTGTTCGGCTCTCACGCCGCGAGCGGCCCCGACCTCCCCGCGTTTCTCGGAGGGATCACGAGTGTGCTGGACAACATGGTGGACCGCGCCCCCGGAGGCAGCCTGACCCAGACCGGCGGCCGTCTGCATATGGAGTACCGCGGCAACTGGAAGTTCTTCCTTGAAAATGCCGCCGACCAGGTACACCCGGGTATCGTTCACGTGAGCGCGGTCGCCGCAGCGCGCGCCGATCGAGAGGCTGCGGACCTTCCCGGCATGACTGGCCAGGTGGTCCAGATGCAGCTTGCAAACGGCCTGCGCGCCGCGGAATGGAACGAAATCGGCATCCACGGCTACCCGGGAGGCCACGCCTACATGGGCAGTTTCTACCGTGGCGCGGGAGTAATCGCCGCCGAGCGCAAGGATCCGGTGTTCCAGCGCTACCTCGCCGCACTTACCGCGACACACGGCGAAGCGAAGGTGCAGGAAATCCTCGCGATGGACCGCTTCAACAACCTGATCTGGCCGACGATAACCGTCAACTCGCGATTTCAGGTGATGCGTGTGGTCCAGCCGGTCGCGGTAGACCATACGGTGGTCACAAGCTACTGCTTCGCGCTCGACGGGGCACCCGATGAAATGACCGCGCTGTCGATGCGTTTTCTCACGGCCGCCGCGTCCTCGGGATCGCTGGTTGCCGCCGACGATCTGGATATCTTCGAGCGCTGCCAACGTGGGCTGGAAGATGCCGCCACCGACTGGGTGGACCTGTCGCGCGGCTTCGACCTCGACCGCACCGCGCCCGACGGCTCGATGAGCGCACCCGGCACGAGCGAACTGCACATTCGCAACCAGTTCACTGCCTGGGAACGATGGATGAAAGGGAGCCCGGAATGAGCAGCGCGGCTTCCCTCGAAGAACTTGCCGAGCGTTTCGTCCTCGATGAAGCGAGGATGCTGGATGACCGGCGCTATGCCCACTGGCCCGAGCTATTTCTGCCCGATGGCTGGTACTGGATGCCGTCGCAGCCGGACCAGGAGTCACCGCACACCGCAGTGTCGATCGTCTACGAAGAGCGGCGCCTGCTCGAACTGCGGATCCGCCGGCTTCTGCATCCCGCGACACCCGTGGAAAACCCTCCGGCGCTGGCCCATCGCCATGTAAACAGCATCGTCGCGACCGTGCAGGCCGACAGTTCGATCGAAGTGAATTCGCTGGCGGTGATCTTCGTCCTGCGCGAGCGCATCCAACATATTCTCAGCGCCCGCGTGCGCCACGAACTCGCGCAGACCGGCGACGGCCTGCGTATCCGGAGCAAGACCGTGCGGCTGCTCAACTGCGACTCGCCGCTTTTCGCCTTTGCCGCACCGTTCTGAACTTGACCACCCACAAGGAGTGTCCATGAAACACGTTGCACGCAGTACCGCCCTCGCCGCACTGTTCGCCGTCTCCGGCGCTGCCTCCGCCCAGGAAGTCACAATGCGCACCGCCGTGTTCGTCCCGCAGAACACGACCTTTGGCGAGATGTGCAGCCGCTTCATCGCGCATGTCAACGCCGAAGGCAAGGGCCAGGTGCAGATGCGCCTCGTCGGCGGCCCCGAGGCGGTGCCTTCGTTCGAACAGGGCAATGCGGTACGCACAGGCGTGCTCGACATGGCCTGCGTCCCGCCCGCCTATTACACCAACGTGATGCCCGAGGCGGACGCACAGATCCTCGCCACAATCTCCACCATCCAGCAGAAAAAATCCGGCGCGTGGACAGCGCTTCAAAAAGCCACTGCCGAGCGTTTCGGCGGCGTGCATCTCCTTGGCGCCTACGGCGATGGCGTGCAGTTCCACGCCTACACGCTCAAGCCGGTGAGCAAGACCGCGGACATCAAGGCGCTCAAGCTTCGCACCACGCCGAACTTCACGCCCTTCTTCACCACCCTCGGCGCCGCGCTGGTCAACACCGCCCCGGGCGAAGTGCAGACCGCGCTCGAGCGCGGCGTGGTGGACGGCTACGGCTGGCCGGCCCTTGGCATCTTCGACCTCGGCTGGGCGAAGCACACCAAATACCGCATCGACCCGGGCTTCTACACCGTGATCGTCAACGTGCTGGTCAACGGCAAGAAGTGGGCATCGCTCACCGATGCGCAACGCAACGTGCTCAACAAGTCGAGCGAGTGGCTCGACGAGGACAACACGAAGTGGGTGAGCGAAAAGGTCGGCTTGGAACTCAAGCGCCAGGCCGAAGCCGGCATCCAGACGGTCAACATGGGTCCCGAGTACCGCAAACAGGCCTATGACGCGTACTGGAGCGAAATGAGCAAGCGCGCGCCGGAGCAGACCAAGGCACTTCGCGCGGTGTTCGACAAGTAACGCGCAAGCCGGGGCGCGCACGGGTTTCCTCCCGGTGCGCCCCTATCACCCGTCGCAGGTCCCTGCAGTACACATCCATGACCACTTCCGACTCCGGCAGCCTGATCGGTGCATCCATTCCCCGGCCCAAGGCGCGCCAGCTCGCCGCAGGACGCGGCCGCTATACCGACGACCTGCGCATCCCCGGCCTGCTCCACTCGGCTTTCCTGCGCAGCCCGCACGCGCATGCGCGCATCGTCTCGGTCGACCTTGCGCCGGCACGGGCGCTGCCCGGCGTGGTCGCGGTCTACCAGGCGAGCGACCTGCTCGCCGTGTGCAAGCCCTGGACCACCGTGTTCAACATGATTCCGGGCCATCGCACCGCCCCGCAGCCACCGCTCGCGCATGAACGCGCCCTCTGGCAGGGGCAACCAGTGGCGCTCGTCGTGGCCGAGTCGCGGGCGATTGCCGAGGACGCGGTCGCCCTGATCGAGGTTGAATGGTATCCGCTTACCGCGCTTGCCCGCGGCCGCGAGGCGCTCGCGCCAGGCACCGCACCTCTGCACCCCGAACTGGGCAGCAACGTCCTGTTCGAACACACCATGAGCGTCGGCGACCCTGATGCGGCCTTCGCAGGCGCGGCGCATGTCGTGCGCAGGCAGTTGCGTTTCCCGCGCCACACCGGCGTGCCACTGGAGACACGCACCGTCGTGGCCGAATTCGACCCGACCCAGCAATTGCTCACCGTGCACGCCTCGACGCAGGTGCCGCACCAGTTACGCGATGTCCTCGCGCGCCAGCTCGGGCTCGACGAGAGTCGCGTGCGAGTGGTGGTTCCCGACGTGGGCGGCGGCTTTGGCATCAAGCTGCACACCTACGACGACGAAATGTCCGTCTGCGCCGCGAGTGTGCTGCTCGGGCGCCCGGTGAAATTCGTCTGCGACCGGCTGGAGGCCTTCGCAAGCGACAACCATTCCCGCGGGCACGAGGCCGATGCGGCGATCGCGGTCGACGCGCAGGGCAACATGCTTGCCTTCTCCACCGACGACCTGATGGAAGCGGGGGCGTTCTCCGCCTACCCGCGTTCGAGCGCGCTCGAGGGCCTGCAGGCGATCGTCAATGTCGGCGCGCCCTACGCCGCTCCCGGTTTCCGCGCGCGCCTGCGGGTGGCGTTCCAGAACAAGCCGCATGTCGCCTCCTATCGCGGTGTGGGCCAGCCGGTGGCCTGCGCGGTCACCGAAATACTGGTGGAAGCGGCGGCACGCAAGATCGGGATGGACCCGGCGGAATTTCGCCGCCGCAATCACCGCAGCGCGGCGCGCTCGGGCAACAAGTCGCCCGGCGGCATCGACATGGGCGGCGAACTCAGCTTCGACGCCTGCCTCGACAAGCTGCTCGCTATGATGGACTACTCCGCGCTTCGCGCCGAGCAGGCCGAAGCACGCAAACAGGGCCGGTATCTCGGCATAGGCTTTGCCACCTTCATTGAACAATCCGCGCCCGGGCCAATGTTCTACAGCGCCTCCGGCGTGTCGATCGCCGCGAGCGACGGCTGCAGCGTGCGACTCGAGCCGACCGGCTCGGTCACCTGCATCACCAGCACCCAGTTCCAGGGACAGGGCGTGGAGGTCGCGCTGTCGCAGTTGATCGCCCAGACGCTCGGCGTGCCGGTTGATGCGGTGCGCATCATCCACGGCGACACCGCGGTCACCCCGATGGGCGGCGGCACCTGGGCCTCGCGCGGCCTGTCGGTCGGCGGCGAGGCCGCGCTCATGGCATCGGGCGAGTTGCGTGAGCGCATACTCGCGGCCGGCGCCGCATTGCTCGAAGTGTCGGTCGAGGATCTTGAGCTCCGCGACAGCCGCGTGCGGGTGCGCGGCACCGACAAGGGGATGCCGTTGTCGGAAGTCGGCTTCACTATGCATTACAGCCAGCATGTGCTCCCCGCGGGTGCTGCGACCGATCCAATGGTCACGCGACACTACACGCCCAAGCGACCCTACTTCATCGCCAACGGCATCCAGGCGAGCCTTGCCGAGGTGGATCCCGAGTCCGGCTTTGTGCGCCTCCTGCGCCACTGGCTGGTCGAGGACTGCGGCCGCGTCATCAATCCGCTGCTCGCCGACGAGCAACTCCGCGGCGGCGTGATCCAGGGCATCGGCGCGGCGCTGTTCGAGGAATGCACCTATGACACCGAAGGCCAGCTGCTCGCCGCGACCATGGCCGATTACCTCGTGCCAATGGCCGCCGACATGCCCGACATCGAGATCGGACACGTCGAGACACCGGTGACCGACACGCTGCTTGGCGGCAAGGGCGTGGGCGAGGCCGGCATCGTCGGTGCGGCCGCCTCGGTTGCGAATGCGGTGAATGACGCGCTTGCACCCTTTGCCGCCGAGGTCTGCGAGCTTCCGATGACCCCCGAGCGCATTCTTCGAGCCCTTCGCAAAGTACCCTGACTCCATGTCCACTTCCGACTCCGCCAGCCTGATAGGCTCTTCCATCGCACGACCCAAGGCGCGCCAGCTCGCCGCAGGGCGCGGACGCTACACCGACGATCTGCGCATCCCCGGTCTGCTGCACGCCGCCTTTCTGCGAAGCCCGCATGCGCATGCGCGTATCGTTTCGGTCGATCTGCGTCAGGCGCGCTCGCTGCCGGGCGTCACCGCTGTCTATCAGGCCAAGGACCTGCTCGCGGTGTGCAAACCCTGGACCACCACATTTCGGCTGGCCCCGGCGCACCGCTCCGCGCCGCAGGCACCGCTCGCCCATGAACGCGCTCTCTGGCAAGGGCAACCGGTGGCGATCGTCATCGCAGAATCGCGCGCCGTCGCCGAAGACGCGGTCGCACTGATAGAAGTCGAATGGGAATCTCTGCCAGCGCTTGCCAACGGCCTCGATGCACTCGCCGAAGACGCGCCGGTGCTGCACCCGACGCTGGACAGCAACATGCTGTTTGAACACCGCATGAGTGCGGGCGACCCGCAGGCGGCCTTCGCCGCGGCGGCGCATGTGGTGCGCCGGCAACTCCGGTTTCCGAGACACACCGGTGTGCCGCTTGAGGCGCGCACGGTCGTGGCCGAATTCGATCCGACGCAGCGCAATCTCACGGTCCATGCATCAACGCAGGTCCCGCACCAGATGCGCGACATCCTCGCGACGCAACTCGGGCTGGACGAGAACCGGGTGCGCGTCATAGTCCCCGATGTGGGCGGCGGGTTCGGCATCAAGCTGCATGCCTACGACGATGAAATGTCGGTGTGCGCCGCCGCGATTCTTCTCGGGCGACCCGTGAAATTCGTCTGCGACCGGCTCGAAGCCTTTGCCAGCGACAACCATGCGCGCGCGCACCAGGCCGACGCAGCCATCGCTTTCGACGCCAACGGTGACATGCTCGGCTTCACCACCGATGACCTGATGGAAGCGGGTGCCTTCTCGATCTACCCGCGCGCGAGCGTGCTCGAGGGCATGCAGGCGGTCAACAACGTCGGAGCCCCCTATGCCGCTCCCGCGTACGAAGCGCATCTGCGAATCGCGTTTCAAAACAAACCTCACGTCGGCTCGTATCGAGGCGTCGGCCAGCCGGTGGGCTGCGCGGTGACCGAGATGCTGGTGGATGCCGCCGCGCGCAAGATCGGCATGGACCCCGCCGAGTTCCGGCGGCGCAACTACCGCAGCGCCGCACGTGCCGGAAACATCACGCCCAGTGGCGTCGACCTGGGCGGCGAGCTCACGCAGACGGAGTGCCTGGACAAGCTGCTCGCGCTCATGGACTACCCGAGGCTGCGAGCCGAACAATCCGAAGCCCTCAAGCAGGGTCGCCATCTCGGCATCGGCTTTGCGAGTTTCCTCGAAGCCACCGCCACAGGCCCGATGTTCTACGGCACCTCGGGCATCGCGATCGCCGCAAGCGACGGTTGCAGCGTGCGCCTTGAGCCCACCGGCACGGTCACCTGCGTCACCAGCGCACAGTTCCAGGGCCAGGGCC
This sequence comes from Betaproteobacteria bacterium, assembly GCA_947466535.1. Classification (GTDB taxonomy): domain Bacteria; phylum Pseudomonadota; class Gammaproteobacteria; order Burkholderiales; family SG8-39; genus CAMBSA01. The sequence continues at coordinate 3,592 of CANIEV010000010.1, read as the reverse complement.
TTGAAGTTGGTCTGGCCCAGCTGATTGCACAGACACTAAGCGTGCCCTTTGATGCGGTGCGCATCATCCACGGCGACACCGCGGTCACGCCGATGGGCGGCGGCAGCTACGCATCGCGCGGCATGGCCATCGGTGGCGAAGCCGCGCTTCTCGCCTCCGGAACCTTGCGCGAACGCATACTCGCCGCCGGGTCCGCGCTGCTAGAAGTCGCAAGCGCTGACCTGGAACTCGTCGACAGCAAGGTGCGGGTGCGTGGCACCGACCGGGAAATGGCGCTCTCGGAAATCGGCTTCGTGATGCATTACAAACAGCATGTGCTCCCCACCGATGTGCCCACCGATCCGATGGTCACGCGGCACTATTCGTCGCCGCGTCCATTCCTCGTCGCCAACGGCATCCAGGCGAGCCTCGCCGAAGTCGATCCCGAGTCCGGCTTTGTGCGCCTGCTTCGCCACTGGGTAGTGGAGGATTGCGGCCGCGTGGTCAACCCGCTGCTTGCCGACGAGCAGCTTCGCGGCGGTGTAGTGCAGGGCATAGGCGCGGCGCTGTTCGAGGAATGCCTTTACGACAGCGAAGCACAGCTTCTCTCTGCCACCATGGCCGATTACCTCGTACCGATGGCCGCCGACATGCCCGACATCGAGATCGGCCATATCGAGACACCCATGCCCGGCACCCTGCTCGGCGGCAAGGGCGTGGGCGAAGCCGGCGTCGTCGGGGCGGCAGCAGCGGTCGCCAATGCGGTGAACGATGCGCTCGCACCGCTCGGTGCGGAAGTCTGCGAGCTCCCGATGACCCCCGAACGAATCCTGCGCGCGCTGCGCAAGGTGCCATGAAGATTCTCGCCATCCGCGAAGTAACCGTGCCGATCGGCGCCGCGATGAGTAACGCCGCGATCGCCTTCGACTCGATGACGGCATCTGCGCTCGCGATCGTCACCGACCGCGTTCAGAATGGAATGCCGGTCACGGGTTACGCCTTCGACTCGATCGGCCGTTACGGCAAGGGCGCCCTGCTCCGCGAACGCTTCATCCCGCGTCTGCTTGCCGCCAGCCCCGACAGCCTGCTTGATGACAACGGACTGATCGATCCGGAAGCGTGCTGGCGCGCCGCGATGGCAAACGAAAAGGACGGCGGGCACGGCGAGCGACCCGGCGCGATCGGCCTGCTCGATGCCGCGCTTTGGGACGCACGAGCCAAGCTCGAGAGCAAGCCGCTCTGGCGCTGTCTTGCGGATCACTACCCGGATTGCGCGACAGGTGCATCCCCCAAGATTTCGCTCTACGGCTCCTGCGGCCATTACCGGCCCGGACGGACGAGCGATGTGCTCGACGCGCTCGCGGCGGAAGTGAAACGCGCGGGTGATGCCGGTTATCCTCTCGTAAAAATCAAACTCGGCGGCAACAACATCGCCGACGATGCCGCGCGCGTGGAAGCCGCCTCGCGCGCGCTCGGCGGGAGGATCGCGGTGGATGCGAACGGCAGGCTGGATGCATCGATCGCCGACGCATGGCTCGATCGCATGACGCAGCTCGATGTCGCCTGGGTCGAGGAGCCGGCCTCCGCACTCGACTACGCGGCGCTCGGACGGTATGCATCTCAGGCCCGGTTGCCGATTGCCACCGGCGAGAACCTGTTTTCCTTCGACGATGCTCGCAACCTGTTGCGCTATGGCGGTCTGCAAAAGGAACGTGACCGGGTGCAGGTCGATGTGCTTCTCGCCTACGGCGTGCCGGAGTACGTACGCATCCTGCGCGAATACCGCGCCGCAGGCTGGGCCCATTCCGCATTCGTCCCGCACGCCGGACATCTCTTCGCCGCGCATCTCGTGGCCGCCTTCGGCCTCGGCATGCACGAGGCCGCACCCGACGCCTCCCTGCCCTATGGAGGGCTCTGGGACGGCACCGCTGTCCGCGACGGCAGGACAAGCATCCCGTCGCACGAAGGCGCCGGTTACGAGGCAAAGAAGAACCTTTACGCGATCCTGCAACCGCTGTCCTCGCCGAACTGATTCACTCCCGCATTGCTTCACTCCAAAGGAGAGCACCATGCCCAAGCTTCGCCATATCGCCATCTCGGTACCGGAAATCGAACCCGCCGCAAAGTTCTACGAAACCACTTTCGGCATGAAGCGCGTCAACTACGCCGCCACGCCCTACGGCGACGGTCTTTCGCTTTCCGACGGTGAATTCAACCTCACGTTGCTAAAGTTCCATACCGATGACGCCGCAGGCGACGAACGCGGCAAGGACTTCGTCGGGCTGCATCACATGGGCTTCATCGTTGAAGACCTCGAGGGCATGAGCAAGAAGATCGAGGACAACGGAGGCACCTTCCACCGCGAACTGAAGGGCGGAGGCGGCGTGGATTTCGAGCGCAAGTTCCGTGATCCGAACGGCGTGGTGTTCGACATCTCGCACAAGGGCTGGGTCGGCGCCAAGGCCTGAACAGGAGTCAAAACACATGAAACCCGCTCCCTTCGCCTACGCACGGGCCAGATCGCTCGACGAGGTTTTCGACCTGCTCGACCAACACGGGCCGGAGGCGCGAATCCTCGCTGGTGGCCAAAGCCTGCTGCCCTCGCTCGCGCTGCGCCTGTCCTCGCCCGCCGTGCTGATCGACATTTGCCGCATCAAGGAACTTCGCTTCATCGACGAAGCGTCGGGCGTGGTGCGAATCGGCGCGCTTTCCCGCCATGCGGATGTGGAGTCCAGCGGCATCGTCGCGCGCCGACTGCCCTTGCTCGCGCAGGCGATGCCCAATATCGCGCATGTCGCCATCCGCAACCGTGGCACGCTAGGCGGCAGCCTGTCGCTTGCCGATCCGGCGGCGGAACTGCCCGCCTGCATGGTGGCGCTCAATGCGACGCTCGTAGTCGCTGGCCGCACGGGCGAGCGGCGCGTCGCGGCCGATGACTTCTTCAAGGGCATGTACGAAACCGCGATCGGACCGGGCGAGATCCTCGTCCGTGTCGAGATCGCCCCGACACCCGCCGGCGCGAAGACGCACTTCGCCGAGTTCAGTCGTCGCCACGGTGACTACGCGATCGTCGGTCTGGCCGCAATTGCCGGCCGTCCCGGGCCGAAGCCCGGCGAATTGCGCCTGGTGTACTTCGGCTGTGGCGACCGACCGGCGCGTGCTCTGCACGCCGAATCCGCGCTCGACGCCGCGGTCCCAGCAGAACGCAGGTCGATCCTCGAAGCTTCGCTCAAGTCCGATCTCGATCCGCAGACCGACATGCACGCCGGACCGCAGACCCGCCTGCACATGGCAGCCGTACTCGCCGAACGCGCGCTTGCCGCGTTCTCCCACTAAAACCCATAGCACTATTTCCTCCACGGTACGATCCATGAACGCACCGCTCGAACAAGCAATCACCGTCAATCTCACCGTCAACGGACGCGCACTCACCCGCACCGTGGATGCGCGCACCCACCTGATCGACTTCCTTCGCAACGAACTCGACCTCACCGGCAGCCACGTGGGCTGCGAGCACGGCGTGTGCGGCGCGTGTACCGTCCGCGTGGACGGCGACATCGTGCGCGGCTGCCTTGTGCTTGCGGCGCAGCTGGAGGGCAGCACCGTCGACACC
>CANIEV010000009.1 GCA_947466535.1 Betaproteobacteria bacterium | reverse complement strand
GTTTTGACGTTGCGCGAATGCTTCTCGCGGGCGCGTCCGCGGTGGAGATGACCAGTTCGGTCATCATCGAAGGCGTGCGCAGCCTCTCGCGAAGTATCGAGGAACTTGACGGTTACCTGGAGGAGCAGGGCGTGACCGCATCGCAAATCGTCGGTGAAGCCACCGACAAGCTCACCGCCTACACGGACCAGCCCTCACGCCCCGGACGCTGGAAGATCTACGTCCGCCCGGAAGTGCTCGGCAAACCAGGCGCCTAGGCCGCGTGTCCCGCGACGGTTGCCTGGACAAGCCGGGTCAATCGCCGCCGCTCAGCACCCCGAAACGCATTTCGCCCGGCCGTCGAATTCCATGGTGCGGTCGCTGAGCGAAAGATGCACCTTGCGTCCCTTGACCAGGCGCACGAAGTCCTGGGTCCGGCTGCCCGGCTTGAGTTTTCCGCCCTCGGTGGCGGCTTCGCTCGAGTGCGACGGAATCACCGTCGCAGGACGGATCAGCGTGTTCACCGCATAAGCCGCTTCTTCCGAAGGCATGGTGGTTGCGCCGAGGTTGATGATCACGAGATTCGGCTTGTGAAAATCACCGATGATGGTTTTCATCTCGCTCATGATGCCTGTGTCGCCCGAGAGATAGACGCGCAGGCCGTTCGTAAATACGAGCACGAATCCGTTCGCATGGCCGACATAGCCGACGAGGTCATCCGGCGCGAGCGGCGTGCGGCCGGCCTCGGAGAGCATCGGGCGCGCGACGTTGTTGCTGTGCACCGCGAATACCGTGGTCACCTGCACGCCCTTCGCCTGTCCCGCCGCCTTGAATGTCCGCTTGCCGCCGAGTTGCACGCCCGCGCGACAGGGCGCCTGCAGCGGCACCATGGTGTCGCGCGTCAGGCCGGTTTCCGCGCAATTGTCGATCGCAGAACCCCGAATCGCCTCCACCTTTTTGGCAAGAAGGGAGGTCATCTCGAGCCCGGTCATGATCGCCGAGTTCTTCGCCGCGATGATCTCGCCGGTGGTGGTCGCCGGCAGCGCGCTCACCGTCTCCGGCCGGGCGCAGGTGCCGGCGTTCAGGCCTGCGGCCTTGTTCACGCCGATATGGTCGCCATGCGCATGGCTGAGTAACACCACATGCACGTCACCAAGCCGCGGATCGCCCGCTCCCGCCACCGATGCGCCCGCGTCGTAGAGAATACGCACTCCCGTCGGATCCTCGAACAACATGGCTCGGTCGGTGGCGCAATATTCGCCCGCCTGCGAGCCAAGCGGCGTGATCTTGACCGTCTGCGCCTGAACCCCCACAGAGGCCGCGGCAAACAGGTACGCCGCCGACAAAAGGATCCAACGACGTCCAACTGATTTCATGACCCACTCCCCGAAGTATGTCTGCAGGACATTCTCGCCCACCCGCGCATGGAAAATCCACATCGCCGCACTGACAAAGACCTTGCGCCCTGAAGGGTCGACCCAACGCCTTAAAGCGCCCCGAAGCGCCTAAAATAGACGTTCTCCTCCTTTCACTCCAGGCGCACCACGCACTGCAATGAACGCGCCCGCCGATGTCTCCCTTTTCCCGCGCGCCGCAAAGCCGCTGACCAGCTACCGCAAGTACTGGGCGTCGCGCTTTGGCACCGCACCCTTCCTGCCGATGAGCCGTGCAGAGATGGACGCGCTCGGCTGGGACAGTTGCGACATCATCATCATCAGCGGCGATGCCTATGTCGATCACCCGAGCTTCGGCATGGCGGTGATCGGCCGGGTGCTGGAGGCACAGGGCTTTCGCGTCGGCATCATCGCGCAGCCGGAATGGCAGAGCGCCGAACCGTTCAAGGCGCTGGGACGTCCGAACCTGTTCTTCGGCGTCACCGCCGGCAACATGGACTCGATGATCAACCGCTACACCGCCGACCGGAAAATCCGTTCGGACGATGCCTACACGCCGGGTGACGTCGGCGGCAAGCGCCCCGACCGCGCAGCGGTGGTGTACTCGCAGCGTTGCCGCGAAGCGTACAAGGATGTCCCGATCATCCTCGGCGGCATCGAAGGTTCGCTGCGCCGGATCGCGCATTACGACTACTGGCAGGACAAGGTCCGGCGCTCGGTGGTAATCGACGCGAAGTGCGACCTGCTGCTCTACGGCAATGCGGAGCGCGCGATCGTCGAGATCGCCCACCGCCTCGCCTCGAAGGAACCCGTGGCGCATATCACCGATGTGCGCGGCACCGCCTTCGTGCGCCGCGAAACACCGGAAGGCTGGACCGAGATCGATTCGACCAGCATCGATGATCCAGGCCCGGTGGAATCGCACGTCAATCCCTACATGCTGATTTCGGAACAGGCAAACGAACAGGGGACAAGCTGCGAGGCGGAAACCGCAGGCGCGACAAGCTCCGGCGCGAAGCCGCTCACGTTCATGCCAAACCCGAAGCTCGCAGGCCGCGCGAAAGTCCCCGCGCGCGATCGCACCGTCATCCGTCTGCCCGCCTACGAAAAGGTGCGCAGCGATCCGGTGCTGTACGCGCACGCCAATCGCGTGCTGCACCTCGAGACCAACCCGGGCAATGCCCGGGCGCTGGTGCAGGCGCACGGCGAAGGCAGCACCGCGCGCGATGTGTGGGTCACGCCTCCGCCGATTCCGCTCACCACGGCGGAAATGGATCACGTGTTCGACCTGCCCTATGCGCGCGCGCCCCACCCGTCCTACGCCGACGAGAACGGCCGGCACGACGGCAGCACGAAAATTCCCGCCTGGGAAATGATCCGCTTCAGCGTCAACATCATGCGCGGCTGCTTTGGCGGATGCACCTTCTGCTCGATCACCGAGCACGAAGGCCGGATCATCCAGAGCCGCTCGGAAGACTCGGTGATCCGCGAGGTCGAGGCGATCCGCGACACCGTGAAGGGCTTCACCGGCGTGATCTCCGACCTCGGCGGGCCCACCGCGAACATGTACCGCATCGGCTGCAAGTCGCCCGAGATCGAGGCGGCGTGCCGCAAGCCGAGCTGCGTGTACCCCGGCATCTGCCAGAACCTGAACACTGATCACTCGGCGCTGATCCACATGTACCGCCGGGCGCGCGAACTCAAGGGCATCAAGAAGATACTGATCGGCTCGGGGCTTCGCTACGACCTCGCGATCAAGTCGCCCGCCTATGTGAAGGAACTCGTCACCCACCATGTGGGCGGCTATCTCAAGATCGCGCCGGAGCACACCGAGGCCGGCCCGCTGTCGAAAATGATGAAGCCGGGTGTCGGCACCTACGACAAGTTCAAGCAGATGTTCGAGAAATTCTCTGCAGAAGCAGGCAAGAAACAATTCCTGGTTCCCTACTTCATCGCCGCGCACCCGGGCACAAGCGACGAGGACATGCTCAACCTCGCCATCTGGCTCAAGGCGAACGGCTTTCGCGCCGACCAGGTGCAGACCTTCTATCCCTCGCCGATGGCCACCGCCACCGCGATGTATCACTCGGGCCGCAATCCGCTGCGCCGGATCACCCGCGAGAGCGAATCGGTGGACATCGTGCGCGGCGAACGCCGCCGCCGGCTGCACAAGGCCTTCCTGCGCTACCACGACTCGAACAACTGGCCGCTGCTTCGCGATGCACTCACCACCATGGGGCGCTCTGACCTGATCGGCAACGGCAAGTACCACCTGATCCCGCGCTGGCAGCCGGTGAACGACGGAACCTACGCAAGCCCGCGACGCAAGAATTCGACCGAGACACCGGATCGCGCCGCACCGCAGGGCAAGGTGGCCCGCGGCAGGCTGCTCACCCAGCACACCGGACTGCCGCCGCGCGCGGGCACCGGATCGAAGTCGGTCGCCGCGCCGCGTGCTGCGAAACCTGCAGGGCGATCCACGGGTCGGCCCTTCGGCAAAACGGCCCCCAAACCAGCGGGCAAGAAACGCTGAGCCGACCTACTCGCGCATCCTGAAACCCGCCTCGCCGCCGCCACGTATCGCCGGAATCGCAAGCGTCAGCAACACGAACAGGCCGGTGATGAACTTGAGGTCCGAGGGTCGCATGCCCACCGCGAGCGCGACCGAGATCACCTGGTAGTACACCAGCGCCCCCACCACCGGTGCGAGCACCTGGCGAAGCACGGTGCGCGTCCCGATCAGCGTCTCGCCGAGTATCACCGCGGCAAGGCCGTTGACCAGCACGCCGAAACCCAGGTTCACATCGGCGAAACCCTGATTCTGCGCGAGCACCGCACCCGACAGTGCGGCAAGGCCGTTCGCAAGGCCAAGGCCAATGACGGTGTAGAGCGTGACGTTGATGCCCTGCGCGCGCGCCATCGCGAGGCTGGACCCGACCGCACGCATGGCTGATCCGATCTGCGTGTGCAGGAACCAGAACAGCAGTGAACAGAAGATGGCGATGCCTGCCACGAGCAGGCCCGCCTGCCACCACGACTCGTCCTTGTGCTCACCGAGCGCGAGGCCGAATACATTCTGGAAGGTAAACAGAGGAACGTTCGGCTGGCCCATCACCCGCAGGTTGATGCTGTAGAGCATGGTGAGCACGATGATCCCGCACAGCAGGGTGTTGATCTTCACCTTCTGGTGGATCCACGCGGTGGAACACCCGGCGAGAAAACCGGCGAGCATCGCCAGTCCCATCGCCGGGAACGGCCCCCAGCCCACCGCCATCAGCGCACCGCACACGCAGGCACCGAGCGGAAAGCTGCCTTCGCTGGTGAGATCGGGAAAATTGAGAATCCGGAAGGGCAGCATGATCGCAAGCGCGACGAAGGCGTAGATCAGGCTCTGCACCAGGGTGACCGGGATCAGGCTGACGAAGGCGTTCCAGGTTTCCATTGTCGAGGGTCAGGAGAGCAGCAGCTTGTCGTCGGTGAGATGGAAACGCTCGATCAGCGCCTCCACCGTGAGCGAGGCCTTCTCCGCGCCCGAGACGTCGAGCACGATGCGCCCTGCCTGCATCATCAGCAGCCGCGTGCCGTAGCGGATCGCATGCTGCATGTTATGCGTCACCATCAGCGTGGTGAGCCTCGACTGAGCCACCGCCTCGAGCGTGGCGCGCATCACGATTTCGCCGGTGCGCGGATCGAGAGCCGCGGTGTGTTCGTCCAGCAGCAATAGCGCAGGATGCGTCAGCACCGCCATCACCAGCGCAAGCGCCTGCCGCTGGCCCCCCGAGAGCATCGATACCTTGGTGCCCAGCCGGTCCTGAAGACCGAGACCGAGCGGCGCGAGCACCTGCGCATAGCGCGCGCGGCGCTCGCGCGTGAGACTCAGGCCAAGCGTGCGCGTGCGGCCGCGCTGTTCCGCCACCGCGAGGTTTTCCTCGATCGTCATCGAGCCAGCGGTCCCGATCGACGGATCCTGGAACACCCGCGCGATCCATTCGGCACGCGCATGCGTACGCAACGGAGTGAGATCCACGCCCCCGATCGCGATCGTCCCCGCATCCGCAGAAACTTCCCCTGCGATCGCATTCAGCAGGGTCGACTTGCCCGCGCCGTTGGAGCCGATCACCACCGCGAACTCGCCGTCCCCGAGCGCGAGGTCGATGCCGTCGAGCGCGAGCCGCTGGTCGGGAAGTCCCCGGTGAAAGGTTTTTGCGAGGCCGCGGATTTCAATCATGCAGGAAACCCTGCCTGCGCTTCTGCGACCGGCATTTCCGTGGCAAGCTTGCGGCCTCCCGCCACCGGCGGAACTCCGGAAAGCCGAACCGACATGCACAAGCTCGGACTGCCACAAAACGTCATCGACATGGTCAGCGCGCGCCGCGGCCGCCGCTTTGCGTACGGGCGGCTCGATCCGAAACGCACCGCTCTGCTGGTGATCGACCTGCAAAACGCGTTCATGCGCGAAGGCATGGAACTCGAGGTGCCGGTGGCCCGCGCGATCGTGCCCAACGTCAACCGCCTCGCTGCCTCGGCGCGATCGGCGGGAGCGACCGTGGTCTGGGTGCAGATCCACCTGTCGAGGAAAGGCGGCGACGACTGGCCGCACTTCCTCGACGAGCTCAACGGCCCGGCGCGCACCGCGCGCATGCTCGCCGACCTCGAAATCGGCAGCGACGGCCATGCGCTCTGGCCGGAGCTCGACGTTCGCAAGGAAGACCTCATCTCGCGCAAGAGCCGCTTCAGCGCCTTTATCGAGGGATCATCCGACCTGCCGCAGGTGCTGGCCTCGCGCGGCATCGATACGCTGGTCATCACCGGCACGCTCACCAACAACTGCTGCGAGTCCTCGGCGCGCGACGCGGCGATGCGCAATTTCCGCACCGTGATGGTATCGGATGCCTGCGCGGCGGTGACCGATGCCGACCACCAGGCATCTCTGCTCAACATCTTCCGTGCCTACGGCGACGTGATGACGACCGACGAGGCGATCGCGGCGATCCGCTGAGCGCGGCCAGCGGCCCGGCCGGGACACTCACTCGAACACGCAGGTCTTGCAGTCCCGGTACGCCGCCGGCACCTGCAGCTTGTACTTCGCCATCTGGCGGGCGCTGAAAAACGCCTCGTTGTCATCCGTCCCCGGGCGATAGTTGGCCATCTCCGAGGGCTTCTTCCCGCGAAGGATGTCGGCCGCCATCTTGCCCGCGATGTTGCCGAGCTTGGTGTAGGACACCGCGTAGCTCGCTACCGCACCGTGTTCCTTGACGATCGGGAACCCGCCCGCGATCAACGGCACGTTCATCTGCGAAGCGGCCGATGATATCGCTGGCGCCGCCGGCATCAGCAGGTTGGAGGGCAGGACGTAGATGTAGTCCGAACCGCGAAGCGACTGGACCCGCTGCGCGATCTCGTTCACCGTGTCCACCGCCACTTCGCGCACGGTGAGGCCCATTTTTCCGGCCGCCGCCTTGGCCATTTCCATATGCGCCACGTCGTTCGCCTCGCCCGGGTTGTATGGCAGACCCACGGTCTTGGCGTTCGGGAACATCAGCTTGCCGAAGCTGAGCACCGACTCCATGTTGTAGAGGTTGGATACGCCCACGAACTGGTCGCTGCCACGCTCCCAGGACGGCACCACCTGCGCCTTCACCGGGTCCGAGACGATTGCGAACACGATCGGGATGTTCTTGTTCTTGATGATCGAGCGCGCAGCCTGCGCAACCGGCGTGGTGACCGTCAGGATCAGCGCCGGATTGGTGGACTCCGCCTGTGCGAGCAACTGCGCGAGCAGCCCCGGATTGAAGTTGCCCATGCTCTTTCGATACACCACCTCCTGCCCGTCGCGGAAGCCCTGCCGCGCGAGTTCCTCCTTGAACCCGTCCTGCGCCTGCTCGAGCGTGGGATGCGGTCCGTTGACCGCGATCGCGATCACCTTCTGCTGCGCCTGCGCGGGCAGGGCGAAAAGTGCAGCCGCTGCGAAGCCTATCCAGGGTCGGGTCATGCTCTTCTCCAGTAGGATGGAACGGGTTGAAAGCTCGGCTGCGCGCCAGGTAATTCTTGCTTTTGGCTCAGAGCGCGCGGCCGATGATCTCGCGCATGATCTCGTTGGTGCCGGCGTAGATGCGATGGATGCGGGCGTCGGCCCACATGCGCGCGATCGGGTACTCCCACATGTAGCCGTTGCCGCCGTGCAGCTGCAGGCAGATGTCGAGCACCTTGTCCTGCACCTCGGTCGAATACAGCTTGGACATCGCGGCAATGTGCATGTCCAGTTCGCCCTTGGCGTGCAACTCGATGCAGCGGTCGGTGAAGATACGCAGCGCCTGGGTGAGCGTCGCCGCATCGGCCAGCCGGAACTTGGTGTTCTGGAAATCGAACACCGCCTGCCCAAACGCTTTCCTGTCCTTCACATAGCGCACCGTGTTCTCCAGCGCCGCCTCGCAGGTTGCAGCAGAACGCACTGCCACCAGCACCCGCTCCTGCACGAGTTCGGACATCAGCACCTTCCAGCCGCCGTTCTCCTCGCCGAGCATCGCGCTCGCCGGCACCCGCAGGTTGTCAAAAAAGAGTTCGGCTGTGTCCTGCGCCTTGTTGCCGATCTTCTTGAGATTGCGGCCCTTCTTGTAGCCGGGCAGGGAGGTATCGACCAGCAGCAGCGACACGCCCTTGGCCTTGCGCGCCGGGTCGGTCTTGACCACCAGCACCACCAGGTCGCCGATGATGCCGTTGGTAATGAATATCTTGGAGCCGTTGACCACGTAGTGGTCGCCGTCGCGGACCGCGTTGGTGCGCACGCCCGCGAGGTCGCTCCCCGAGTTCGGCTCGGTCATGCCGATCGATGCGATCACATCACCCGAGGCGAGCTTCGGCAGCCACTGTTTTTTCTGTTCTTCCGTGCCGTGATGCACGATGTAGGGCGCGACGATGCCGGTGTGCAGTTCGAAGGCAGGTGCCGCATAGCCGGCACGCGCATGCTCCTCCACCGCCACCGCGAGAAAGCGGAAATCCGGGCCTGCGCCCCCGTATTCCTCCGGAATGCCCGCGCCGAGCGCACCGGCGTCACCGAGCGTCTTCCAGATCGCCCGAGGGGTCTTGCCCTCTTCTTCCCATTGCGCCATGTGCGGCGCCATCTCGTTCGCCACCAGGCGCTTCATCGCATCGCGAAAGGCCTCGTGTTCGGGTTCGTACACCGTGCGCGGCACGCGCAGCGCCGACAGGCCGGCGCCGGAATCGTTTCTTGCGTTCATGCAACATCTCCTTGAATTCACCCCTACCCTAGCCGAGCACCCGCGCCGAATCAACATGCATTTTCAAATTTCTCCAGCGGTGTTACCGCGCGGCTAGAATCGAAGCGCGTCGCTGATTTAGTAGCACTCCCCGCCTAAGGAAGCTCTGATTATTTGCCCGAATGCCGGAATTCCTGACGAGCTTCCCTCTGGAATGGGGGAATTACAAGGGGGCGTCGCCCCTTTGTTCAGACTCTCCCTAAAACAGCAGTCCACCCACAGGATGTCGCGATGAAGACTCTCCTAGCCCTGATGCTCGTGCTGACCTTGCCGGTCTCGACCGCGTTCGGGCAGGCCTGGCCCAACCGGCCCTTTCGCATGGTGGTGCCGGCCGCGGCCGGCGGCACGATCGACATCCTCACCCGCGTACTGTCGGTGCGCCTGTCCGAAGGACTCGGCCAGCCGGTGGTGATCGAGAACCGCGGCGGCGCGGGCACCAACATCGGCATGGACGCGGTGGCGAAGTCCGCACCCGACGGCTACACCCTGCTCATGGGCGGGGTCACCGTGGCCACCAATCCGAGCCTGTACGCAAAGCTCAGCTTCGATCCGGCCAAGGACCTCGTGCCGGTGTCGCTCGTCGTGTCATCGGGCAATGTGCTGGTCGTGAATCCGGATTTGCCGGTGAAGTCGGTTCAGGAACTCGTGGCCTACGCCCGCGCGCGGCCGGGTGAGCTCAACTACGGTTCGCCCTCCTCGGGCAGCACGCCGCATCTCGCGGGCGAGCTCTTCAATGCGCTCACCGGCTCAAAGCTGGTGCACGTCCCCTACAAGGGCGCGGCACTTGGCCTGAACGACCTGATCGCGGGACGGGTGCAACTGTCCTTCGACAACATCCCGCCGGCCATCCCCCACATACGAAGCGGCAAGCTGCGGGCGCTCGCAGTCACCGCCTCGCGACGCTCCGCGCTGCTGCCGGAGGTGCCGACCGCGATCGAAGCGGGCCTTGCGGGCTTTGATGTATCCGCCTGGTTCGGCCTGCTCGCGCCCTCGGGCACGCCGCGCGAGGCGATCCAGCGGGTGCACACCGAGACCGCAAAGGCGCTGCAGGCGCCCGAACTGCGCGAGCGCCTCGTCCAGCTCGGTTTCGAGGTCATCGGCAGCACACCCGAGGCGTTCGGGGAACTGATCCGCAACGAGACGGTGCGCTGGGCAAAGGTCATCCGCGATTCGGGAGCCAGGGTGGAGTAGTCATTCCCGACTGACGATGGATCACTTCTGTACACCAATCACCCGATTTCAGGCGTCCCTGCTCGGGCTTTCAGAAGAATGTTCAGGATTTATGGCTGACTACCCGCGCGGATGATGCTTCGCATGCAGCGCCTTCAGGCGCTCGCGCGCCACGTGGGTGTAGATCTGGGTGGTGGAAATGTCCGAGTGCCCGAGCAGCATCTGCACCACCCGCAGGTCGGCACCGTGGTTCAAGAGGTGCGTCGCAAACGCATGGCGCAGGGTGTGCGGCGACAGCGCCCGTCCGGGAATCGACGCCGCCGCGTGTTTTTTCAACAGGTACCAGAACGCCTGGCGCGTCATGCCCGCACCGCGCGCGGTGACGAACAGCATGTCGCTCGCGCGGCCGTGCAGCAGCGCGGGGCGCACCTCCTTCGTGTAGCGCGTGATCCAGTCCGAGGCTTCTTCGCCCAGCGGCACCAGCCGTTCCTTGGAACCCTTGCCGAGGATGCGCACCACGCCCATGTCCTGGCTCACCTGAACCAGCGTCAGCCCGACAAGTTCGGACACGCGAAGTCCACTCGCGTAGAGCACCTCGAGCATCGCGCGGTCGCGCAGACCGATCGGCGTGGCGGTATCGGGCGCGGCGAGCAGCGCTTCCACATCCTGCTCCGACAGCGTCTTCGGGAAGCGCGCCGGCTGCTTGGGCGAGGCGAGATTCACCGTCGGGTCCGCGCTCGCGTGACCGCTCTGGATCGCGAAGCGGTAGAAGCGCTTCAGGCTCGAGAGAAGTCGCGCCTGGGTGCTTGCACGCACCTTGTCATGCGCGGCACGCTGGCCGAGATAGGCCGACAGATCCTGCTCCGTGGCGGTCGTCAGCCCGGCGCCGCGTTCGCGCTCCAGCCATTCGGCGAGCATGCGCAGGTCGCGCCGGTAGGCATCCAGCGTCGGGCGCGCGAGGCCGTCCTCGAGCCACGCGGCGTCGCAGAACTCGTCCAGCAGCCCGGCATCGGCGATCGCAGGAGTCAAACTTGAATCGGCTGCGTCCTCACCCACCCCGGATTACGCCTTCGTGCGCGAGCAGCCAGCGCTTCACATCGAGCAGGAAGCCCCCGCTCTGGTGCGCGAATCCGCCGAGACCCGCCGCGGCGACCACCCGATGACACGGCACCACCACCGGAATCGGATTGGACCCGCAGGCCTGCCCCACCGCGCGCGCAGCCGACGCGATATCCGAGGCGATTTCGCCATAGCGTCGCGTGCGTCCCTTCGGAATCGCCGCGATCTCCCGCCACACGCGCTTCTGGAAATCCGTGCCTTCGGGGTCGAGCGGCAGATCGAACCGGTAGCCGGGATCGGCGATATAGCGCTCAAGTTCGCGGCAGGCGCGCTCGGCAAGCGGGTTGCGCGGCGCAAGCGACTCGCCCGGCGGCAGGAAGGTGATGCGGGTCAGGCACTCGCCGCGGGTGAGCACGCCAAGGCGGCCGAACGGTACCGAAAGACAGCCATCGAATTCCAACGGGTCTCGCCTGGCGTGCGTCATCGATTGACCTTGAGCCGCCTCAATCACTATTGGAACAGGCGGCGAAAAAGGCACTCATTTCGCGAACAGTTGCCCGAGGTCGTTGAACGCCTTGAATTCGAGCGCGTTGCCGCAGGGATCCATGAAGAACATCGTCGCCTGCTCGCCCGGCTCGCCCTTGAAACGCACATGCGGTTCGATGACGAAGCGCGTGCCTGCGGCGCGCAGCCGGTCGGCGAGCGACTCCCACTCGGCCATCGGCAGCACCACGCCGAAATGCCGAACCGGCACGTCCTTGCCATCGACCGGATTGGTCGGCCCGCTCATTACCTCGCCGGGTGCGAGGTGCGCGACGATCTGGTGTCCGTACAGGTCGAAGTCCACCCACTCGGGGCTGGAGCGCCCCTCGGGGCAGCCGAGCAGCGCCCCGTAGAACGACCGCGCCGCCTCGAGGCTGTCAACGGGAAAGGCGAGATGGAAGGGACGCGGCACGCTCATGAAAAAGCCTCGACGAAGATCGGTGAAGGAGGCCGAATCTTATCCCGCGGCGGTGTTCGAATCACCATTGCCCCTTACCTGCATTTCAGGTTGCCCTCGTCGATCCTGACCGGCCGGGTGCAGTCCTGTTCCGATACGCGCCGCGATGCATCCGGCTCCCTCTTCCGGATGCGAAGGTCGTCCGACAAGCCCGGGCGGGTCTCGTGAATCCCGCCGCCACCCACCGTCTGCGACAGGATCACGCCGAGCATCAGGACGTTGAGCAGATTGTCACTGCCGATGTTGGCCGAGACCGACTGCGACGAGCCCTGCGGCACCGTCGATGCGGGCGGCGCGGACGGGGCGAGCGGCGAGTTGATGCTCCAGGCCGCCACATGACAGCCGGATATCAAGAGGGCGCAGCCCGTACAGAGAAATACGTTTTTCACGATGACTGCATCATACGGAAACCCCTGCCCGCCCACGCATCCCACCGCAAGGCAGGCCCGCGACCCCGCTGCTACAATCCCACGACCCCATTAGTCCCCCTCCAATAGTCAGGGTCGCGATGAACAAGCCCGTGGAAACCGTGCCGGCCGGGCTGCCGGCAGCCGAGCGCACGCGGCATGTCTGCGCCCGCACCGACAAATATTTCTCCAAATCGCGCGAAATCATCGAGCGCTTTGGCGACAAGACCGTCACCTACGGCGTGTTCCTGCGCCGGGGCGTGATCTGCGCCGTCAACCCCGCGATCGAGCTGCTGCGTCAGTACTACCCCGCCGACGCCCGCGTGCCGCTCAAGATCACGCGCCTGTACGAGGAAGGCGCCTTTGTCCCCGACCAGAAGCCGCTGTTCCTCTACACCGGTTCCTATGCCGCGCTGTCCGAACTCGAGACGCTTATTCTGCAGAAGACCGGTACGCCCTGCGTGTCGGCCTACAACGCGCACAAGATGGCGATGAACCTGAAGAAGACCGCGTTCATCGACATGCACGCCCGCCATTCGCCGGGCGACGACATGTCGCTGCTGGCCTCCTACGGCGCATCCGTGGGCAGCCGCATGGCCAAACTCGCCGGCGCGATCGGCTTCGTCGGTTCCTCCACCGACCTCACCGCCCCCTTCTACGGCCAGGAGCGCGGCCTCGGCACCATGCCGCATGCACTCATCGGTTATGCCGGCTCCACGCTGGAGGCCTCCAAGATGTACGTGGCGACGCACCCCGAGGACAACCTCACGGTGTTGATCGATTACTACGGCCGCGAAATCACCGACGCACTGCAGGTGTGCCACTGGTGGTACCACGACTACCTGCCGACCGATCCCACCGGCACGCGGACGCTCTCGGTGCGCATCGACACCCACGGCGAGCGTTATGCCGAAGGCCTGACCTACGACCGCTCGGTGGACATGGTGGTGAACTGGCTGCATGTCCCGAACGAGTACGAGGCGGTGCGCTACGTGATGGGCGAAGAAGCGTTCGACGCCGACAGCCTGAACATCGTGAAGGACCGCGTGCGCAAGGTGCTGTTCGGCACCGGTGTGTCGGTGGCCTCCGTCATCCACATGCGCCAGACGCTGGATGCGAAGGGCTTCAACGCCTGCCGGATCGTCGCCTCCTCGGGCTTCAACCTGTTCAAGTGCAAGATGTTCTCCAACGCGCGCGCGCCGGTGGATGCCGTGGGCACCGGCTCGTTCATCCCCGAGAACCTCGGCGACACCTTCGCCACCGCGGACATCTTCATGTACGACGGCGAGTTCGGCATCAAGCTCGGCCGGGAGAAGTTGTTCCAGGGCCTGAAACCCTGAAAAGCTTTGGAACCGCAGATGAACGCAGATAAACGCAGATGAACTTCAAAGGCGTCTGGCTTGGTTTTTATCCGCGTTCATCTGCGTTCATCTGCGGTTAAGCCGCTTTTATTGCAGCATCCATAAGAACCCAAGGAGGAGTACGCATGCTGTTTCCCACTTCGCTCGTCGGAAGCTACCCGCAACCCGAATGGCTGATCGACCGCGCCAAGCTCGCCGGCCGCTTCCCGCCGCGCACCCGCGCGCTCGAACTCTGGCGCATCCCCGGTCCGTTCCTGAAGGAAGCGCAGGAAGACGCGACGCTCATCGCGATCCGAGCGCAGGAGGAAGCGGGCCTGGACATCATCACCGATGGTGAAATCCGCCGCGAGAGCTACTCCAACCGCTTCGCCACCGCGCTCGAAGGCGTGGACATCGACAACCCCGGCACCGCGCTCGACCGCTCCGGCCACCCCAACCCGGTGCCGCGCATCTCCGGCAAGATCCGCCGCAAGCACGCGGTGGAAGTCGAAGACGTGAAGTTCCTGCGCGCCCACACCACCCGCAAGATCAAGATCACCGTGCCCGGCCCGTTCACCATGGCGCAGCAGGCGCAGAACGACTTCTATCCGACGCTCGAGGAAGCCGCGATGGACTACGCGGTCGCGGTGAACGCCGAGATAAAGGACATGTTCGCCGCCGGCGCCGACATCGTGCAGGTGGACGAGCCCTACATGCAGGCCCGGCCCGACGCCGCGCGTGAGTACGGGCTCCGCGCGCTCAACCGCGCGCTCGAAGGCGTGAAGGGCGAGACCGCGGTACACATCTGCTTCGGCTACGCCGCGATCATCCACGCGCGCCCCT
The DNA here is from genome assembly GCA_947466535.1 of Betaproteobacteria bacterium. Taxonomy (GTDB): domain Bacteria; phylum Pseudomonadota; class Gammaproteobacteria; order Burkholderiales; family SG8-39; genus CAMBSA01. The sequence goes on along the minus strand of CANIEV010000009.1, from coordinate 30,385 downwards.
CGGGCTACTCCTTCCTCGGCGAACTCAAGGGCTGTCCCTGCACCCAGATCTCGCTCGAGACCGCGCAGTCCAACCTAGACTGCGCGGTGCTCAAGACCCTGCCGGGCAAGAAGATCATCCTCGGCGTGATCAACCTCGAGGACATGACGATCGAGACGCCGGAGCTGGTTGCCGAGCGCATCCGCCGCGCCCTGCCGTATTGCAAGGCGGAAGACATCATCATCGCGCCCGACTGCGGCATGAAGTACCTCGCGCGCGATGTCGCCGACGCGAAGCTGCGGGCGATGGTCGAAGGCGCGAAGATCGTGCGCCGCGAGGTCGAAGGCAAATAGCCTCGCGCCACCGGGAGTCCCCCTCTGACGTGGGGGATATAAAAGGGGGCATCGCCCCCTTTTTCTTTTCCTAGGGAATCGCTGATCAAGTCCAATTTCGAGGCTTGAAGGTTCAGCGTTCCCTCTGAGATGGGGGAGTTACGAGGGGGCGTAGCCCCCTTGTTCAGGGGCTCCCTAGGCGCCCGTCTGCCGTTCGCGCAGCGCCTTGGCCGCAATACGCGCCTGTTCGTTCTCCGCGCGCAGGCGTGCCACCTCCTGCGGACTGACGCGCTCGATGTTGCTGTAATCGCCTTTCCATTCGAACGACTCGCTCCAGCGAAGAGGCGACTGCACCGTGGTGCGCGCGGCCGGCGCCGATTCGAACACGCGTAACGCGAGTTCGAGCGTGAAAATTTGGGAATCTGTATCGTGCGGCCGCCCCGCCGCATTACCGAGCGGGAAATCGCTGAACAACACCCGCGGCACGCCGACGTGTTCGACGATGTCCTTCGCGCAGGCCATGATCACAGTAGAAATGCCGTTGGCTTCGAGATGCCGGGCAACGAGGCTCACCGTCTGGTGACACACCGGGCAGTTCGGCACCAGCACCGCCGCATCGACGCCGTCCTCGCGGCAACGCTTCAACAGTTCGGGCGCATCGACTTCGATCGTATGCGGCTGGCTGCGGTTGGTCGGCGCGCCGTGAAAGCGCTTAGCGAGTTTGCCGATGCGGCCCTGCGTAGCAAAGGTTCGCAGCAGCGGCAAGGGAAACCAGCAGCCGCGGTCCTCCATGCTCGTGTGCTTGCGGTCGATCGCGACGTGCGATATGCGCACATCGTGATCGAGCGCGGTGTCGCGCGAATACACCGTGTAGAACTTCGCCGCCGCGTTGTAGGCAGCCCCCGGCCCCTGGTTGCCCTTGTCCGGCTGAAAGGGCGCGGCGGTGGTGATCAGCGCCACCGTCGACTCTGCAAGCGGCTTCGCGAGCGGATGAAACGGCACGTCGGCGAAATGCGCCCAGCGGTAGGGATTGTCGTAGCCGAGCGCGAAATACCAGTCGCGGGTGCGCTGCATGTAGCGCACCGGAACATCGTCATTGTCGGCGACGCCGGGCATCGCCTGATCGGCATTCGGACCGGTCACGTGCCGCGCGTCTTCCGCCCGGCGACACGCAGGCGCTGCGTTCCCGCGACATCCACCTCGCCTACCGCGTTCAGTGCCACGCGATAGACATCCTTCGCCGATGCCCGGCTCACGTAGCCCTGCCTAACGTCGTGCGCCACCCGCTCGGGATCACGCTCCTCGGGCGCGCCGAAGCCGCCACCGCCGCCGGTACGCAGGATGAACGCATCGTCCTTCCTGAGGCGACGGGTCAGCAGTTTCGAGTTGGGCAGGTCGGTGAGTTCTCGTCCGTCGATCCGCACCGTCACCTGGTTGCCCAAGCCCTCGTGTCCGCCGGCAAGTCCCCAGGGCGCGCAGTGCACACGGTCGACCTGCACGTTCATCGTCGCCGGCGCGCGCATGCGCACCACCTGCTCGGTACCCAGACCACCGCGGAACCGGCCCGCGCCGCAGGAATCCTCGCGCAGCGCATGGCGCTCGAACACGATCGGGTACTTCGCCTCCATCTGTTCCACCGGGCTGTTGTGGGTGTCGCCGTCGTTCATGCATACGGTGGCGCTCATGCCGTCCTCGGTCTGCTTCGCCCCCCACCCGCCGCCGGAGGGACCGACAAACCCGAGATAGAAACGCCCGTCCTTCGGCGCGATCCCGTTGAAGGTGCCCACCACCAGGTCGGCATGGTGACCGGCGATTGTCCTGTCCGGGATCGCCTTCTCCATCGCCTTGAACACAGTGTCCACGATGGTCATCGGGAAGGTCATCCACCAGCGCATTGCCGCCGGCTTGACCGCGCTCACGATCGTGCCCGGGGCGAGCACCACGTCGAGCGAACGGAAGCTGCCCTCGTTGATCGGGTAATCGGTGGGCGAGGTCAGGCACTTGTAGGCCACCTGCGCGCAAGCGTGGCCGGTGGTCGCGCCGGAATTGAAAAAGCCGCTCACCTGCAGGCTCACTTCCGACAGGTCGATGCTCATGCGTTCGCCCCGCACCGTCACACGCACCTTGATCGGCACCCGCTTGCCGATGCTCACGCCGTCGTCGTCCATGAAGGACTCGGCCTCGTACACGCCATCGGGGATCGCCCGGGTGCGCTTGCGCGCCGCCTGCTCGGACTGGTCCATGATGTTGCGGATCGCGTCCAGCACCGGCTCGCGGCCGTAGCGTTCGAGCAGTTCGAGAAAACGCCGCTCGCCGGTCTTGACCGCAGTGATCTGCGCGCGCAGGTCGCCCATCGCACGCTCGGGGATGCGCACGTTCATGCGGATGATGTCGACCAGTTCCTGGTTGACCACCCCCGCCTTCTGGTACTTCACGAACGGGATCTGGATGCCTTCGGAATAGATGTCGGTGGTGATCCCATCCAGCGTCCCGCCGACATCCGGCCAGTGCGCCATGCAGCAGGCAAAACCCGACAGCCGTCCGTCGTGAAAGATCGGCAGTGTGAAGGTGAAGTGGTTGAGATGGCTTCCTGTGGTGTAGGCATCGTTGGTGACGAGGATGTCCCCCGGCTCGATGCCCTTGGGCCCGAAATGCGCGATCTTCGCCTTGATCGTCTCCGACATGCCACGGATGAACATCGGCAGCCCGAGCCCGATCGACACTGTCTCGCCCTCGGCGGTGAAGAGCCCGACCGTGAAATCCAGCGCCTCGTAGATGATCATGTTGTAGGCGGTGCGCATGAGGTTGGTCTTCATCTCCTCGGTCACCGCGAGCACGCCGTTGCGCACGATCTCGGTGAGCACCGCATCGGCGCGGTTCCTTCTCGAGGAGCCTTTCACAGCACGCTTGCTTCCAACCGCCGATTTCTTCTTTTGCGTGCTCATCCCTGCCTCCTGCCAACGTCGATCACCAGATTGCCGAAGTCATCCACCCGCAGGCTGTCGCCCGGCAGCAGCACGGTGGTGGACGCATACTCCTCCACCAGCGCGGGGCCGGCGATCCGGTTGCCCGCGCGCAGCGCATCGCGTGCGAATGCCGGCGTCGGCACCGAGCGGCCGAGTTCGGAGAAATACACGCCGCGCCGGCCGCGCTGCGCTTCGCGCGGCGGCGTGCGCGTGCCGCGCGCCACACGTTCCAGCGGCGGTTTTTTCATCACCCCGCTCACCGTGGCACGGAGGCTCACGATTTCGGCCGCCTCGCGCGGCGCGTTGGTGCCGTAACGTCGCAGGTGTACCTCGTCGAAATGCTGCTTGATCGCATCGCGGTCGCGGCGCCGGAACACCGCGGGCGACAGGTCCACCGTCACCGGATGCTCCTGCCCGACATAGCGCATGTCGGCGGCGTAGCCGACGGTGACGCGCGCCGGCTTCACGCCGCTGCCCGCGAGCGCCTTGCGGCCCTGCGCCTCGAGCACGTCGTACACCTGCCGCAGTTCCTCGAACGCAACGTCGCTCAGCCGGTTGAACCAGGTACGAACGAAGTCATAGCGCAGGTCCGAATGCAGCATGCCGAAGGCGCAGAAGTGCCCGGGAGCACGCGGCACGATCACCCGCGAGATGCCGATCTCGCGCGCGATCGCCGATGCATGCAGCGGGCCTGCTCCACCGTAGGCGATCAGCGTGAATGCCGCCGCATCCAGCCCTCGTTCGGTGGAGACGCCTTTCACTGCGTAGGACATTGCGGTCGCCGCGATGCGCAGCACGCCTTCGGCAGCACGGATGACGCTCATGCCGAGGGGCTTGGCAAGATGCGTCGCGATCGCACGTTCGGCGGCGGCGACATCCAGCCGCATTTCGCCGCCGAGGAAGCGATCCGCGCCGAGACGCCCGAGCACGAGGTTTGCGTCGGTGACGGTGGGCCGCGTGCCGCCGCGGCCGTAGCAGGCAGGGCCCGGTTCCGCGCCCGCGCTCTGCGGCCCCACATGCAGCGCACCGCCCGCGCCCACCGAAGCGATGCTGCCGCCGCCGGTGCCGACTTCGAAAATATCCACCATCGGAATCTGCACCGGCAGCGCCTGGTTATAGCCGCCGATCAGCGCCGCGCCGGTGGTGAGCACCTCGCCGCGATAAATCACCCCCGCCTTGGCGGTGGTGCCGCCCATGTCGAAGGCGACCGCATCCTCGATGCCGAGTTCGCGGCACAGCGCCTGCGCCCCGATCACTCCTGCCGCCGGGCCCGACTCGAGCATGCGCACGCACTGCTCCTGCGCCTGTGCGGATTCGTACAGCCCTCCGGTGGACTGCACCAGCAGAAAAGACCCGGCGAATCCCGCCTCCTTGAGATGACGGTCGATGCCCCGAACATAGCTGCTGACCCGCGGGCCGATGTACGCATTCGACACCACCGTCGAGCAGCGCTCGAATTCGCGATACTCCTGCGACAGCTCGTGCGAAGTGGATACGAACACCCCGGGCAGGCGTTGTTCCACGATTCTCCGCACCCGCGCCTCGTGAGATGGGTTGCGATAACAGTGCAGCAGCAGGATCGCCACCGCCTCGATCTTCAGGGCGGCGAGCCGGTCGCAGACCGCGTGCACGCCGGCTTCATCGAGCGGGATCAGCACCTCGCCCTCGGCGCTCAGGCGCTCGCGCACCTCGAAGCGCAACGCGCGTTCGATCAGCGGGACATGCTTGCGAAAGAACAGGTTGTAGGCGTCCGGCCGGTTGATGCGGCCGATTTCGTAGACGTCGCGAAAGCCCTCGGTGGTGATGAGCGCGGTCCGCGCGCCGGTGCGCTCGAGCAGCGTGTTGATCGCGACCGTCGATCCGTGCAGGAACAGCGAGGCATCGGCAAAACGCGTTCCCGCCTTGTCCACACCGGTGGAAATACCGTCCACCAGTTGCGTCGGCGTGGACAGGGTCTTGCCGAGCAGCAGGCGGCCGCTGCGTTCATCGAAGGCGGCGACATCGGTGAAGGTGCCGCCGATGTCGGCCGCAAGGCGCGTCCGGGAATCGGGGGATCCAGCTGCGCGGACACGCCGAACCGGGGACGGCTTTGTTGTTTTCATGGCGATTCTTTCGTACGGCGGGAACGGTTACATCCGTGAAAACGGAAGCGGTTGCCGGAGTTTATACAAACCGTATACATTCGCGCCGCACACGCTCCCGACAACTCCCCGACTCCCTATCGCCTGCCCGCCCGGCGCCGTGACATGAAATCGACCGCTGCAAAACACGGCGCAAACCGCGTCAAAACCAGAAGAACCGCCTCCCCCGTGCCGGTGGCAGTGGAGGCAATGCAATTGCTCGGCCTTTGGACGCGTCTTTCACCCGTACGGCTCGGCAGCGCCATGAACTGCTCCTGCTGCATCACCGCGTCGGGTGTGAAGGTGGGCGACATCGAACACGACATCCTCGGCTACCTGCACCACAAGCACCTCGGGGCGGGCACGCCGGGCATCGTGCCGCTTCTGGAGGGCGAAGCCGGCTTCAAATCCGGCGGGGGCGGGAGCGTCGGAGCACTGTTGCGCGCACTTGCGCGCGGCGAACCAAAGCATGCTGATGAAGCCGGCACACGGGCGCTGCTCGTCGATCTGGCCCGCAGCATTGAATCGATCGAAGAACAACAACGCGGAATCGCGTAACCCGGGAGGAAAAATCATGGGCGACACACCAGCAAGCGCACGGAACCTAAAGGCCGACGTCGTCGTCATCGGCGGCGGCGGATCCGGAATGATGGCGGCGTGCGAGGCGGCGAAAACCGGTGCACGGGTGATCCTGCTGGAGAAGGACGTTCGCGTCGGCGGCACCACCGCGCTCTCGGTGGGTTCGATCATGGCGGCGGGCTCGGACCTGCAAAAGCGCGAAGGCATCCAGGACACGCCGGCCGCGCATGCAGAAGACCTCGCCGCGGTGGCACGGAAATTCGGCATCGAGGACAACGCCGGGCTCCGAAAGCTCTTCACCGAGAACTCCGCCGAGTCGATCCGCCTGCTGCGCGAGATGGGCGTGGTGTTCACCGACCCGATGCCGCAGCCGCCACATCGCGCATCGCGACTGCACCAGATCATCCCCGGCTCGCGCTCCTATATTCACCACCTCGAGCGCCGGTGCATCGAACTCGGCGTGGACATCCATGCCGCAACGCCCGCGAAGGCGCTGATCGCAACCGGAGGACGCATCACCGGCGTCGAGGCAATGGCACCCGACGGTGGAACGCTTCGCATCGAGGCATCGCGCGCGGTGGTACTCGCCTCGGGCGACGTGGCGGGCAATGCCGACCTGCTCAGGACCTATGCCGCCGACGGACTGGAACATGTGGAACCGATCAACCCGGTCTGCGCGGGCGACGGCCACACGATGGCAGCGGCGATCGGCGCGAAGATCCTTGCGCGGCGCGACTTCGGTGCCGCGGGCCTGGCGCAGATCCGCTTCATTCCGCCTGCGCGCAGGACCTGGATCCAGTCGGTCCCACCGAACCGTCTCGTCGCCGGCACGATGAAACTTGCGCTCAAATACCTGCCTGCCGCGCTGCTGCGCCCCTTCGTGCTGAGCTACCTCACCGCTACCCTAGGCCCGGACCGCGGGCTGTTCGAAAACGGCGCGCTATTGGTGAACAAGCACGGCGCGCGCTTTGCCGACGAACTCGGCGGGCCCAACTTCAACGATGTCGGCAGCCACGGCCGCAGCACGACCGCCGCCGATGCGGACTCGCGCGCACCGAGCGTGCAACTCGCGCGCCAGCCGGACAAGGTTGGCTATCTGGTGTTCGATGAAAAGCTGCGACGCAAGTTCTCAGCCTGGCCGCATTTCGTATCGACCGCGCCCGGCGTCGCGTATGCCTTCATGGACGACTACCGCCGCACCCGGCCCGATCTGTTCCAAACCGGCGCCACCCTCGACGAACTCGCCGCGAGCGTGGGCTTCGATGCCGCCACGCTGAAGGCGAATATCGCCGACTCCAATGAGCGACGCACCGATGCGTCGAAGTCGCTCACCGAGGGCCCGTACTACGCACTCGGCCCGGTGAAATCCTGGGTGCTGGTGACGCCGGTGGGACTGGCGGTGAGCGACCGGCTGGAAGTGCTCACCGAAGGTGGATCGGTCATCCCCGGCCTGTATGCCGCGGGCGGCGTCGGCCAGGGCGGATTCTCGATCACCGGCCACGGGCACGGCCTGGGATGGGCGTTCGCCTCCGGACTCGTTGCAGGGCGCAACGCGGCCGCGACCCAGGCATAGTTCATCACCGCCCGGCGCCGGGCAGTGATGAACCAATTGTGTACGTCAATCGACCGCTTTCAGGCGCCGGTACTGGGGTTTTAAAATAAATGTTCAGGATTTTCGCCGCCATGACGGCGGCGGACCCGGTACAACTTACTTGAACCCGTACTTCGCCCAGCGCGATTCGATCTTGTCCATCATCGCGCGGTTGGGTTCGGCGACCTTGCCGCGGAAGCCGCGCTTGCGCGTCGCGTCGATGAACAGCTTGTCGGTGACACCGAATTCGTCCGAGGACGGATCGAGCCGCGATCCCTGACCGCCGGGGAGAATGAAGATATCCCGCGCCGGCTGCACCCGGGTGACCACCGCCCAGTCAACTTCCTCGTTGTTGGTGATGTCGATGTCGTCATCGACCACGATCACTTCCTTCCACATCGCCCCGCGCGTCCACATCGTGGCGGCGAGCAGGTTCTTGACCATGCCGGGGGTGTTCATCTTCGAATTGATCTGGATCACCAGCTTGATCGACACGCCCGCCGGCGGCGCGTAGGCGGCCTTGACCGCGGGATAACGCACCTTGAGGTCGTAGTAGGCCTGCACGCCGTAGGAGATCGCATTGATGTACAGGTGCTCGTGCGGCGGCTTGCCAAGCCAGATGTTGTGGTAGATCGGGTTTTTTTTGTGGGTGATGGCCTTCACCGTCATTGAGCTTTCATTCTCCACCTGGTCGGTGGTGTAGCCGCAGAACTCGCCGAACGGCCCCTCGGTCCCGCGCGAGGGCGGCAGCTTCATCTCGCACTCGAGGATGATCTCGGCATGCGCGGGGACTTCGCAGTCGATGGTCTTGCACGAGACCACGTCGATTGCCTTGTTGCGCAGTCCGCCGGCGATGTCCATTTCATTGGCGCCGATCTTGGGCTCGAACTGGCTGGCGATATAGATCGACGGATCGACGCCGATCGCCACCGCCACCGGCAGCGCCTTCGCGCCCCGTTCCTCGGCCTTCTTGAGGAAGGCCCAGCCGTGGTGGCTCGGGATGAAGCGCAGGTACACCTCGTTCTTCGAGCGGTACATCATCCGGTAGATCGCGAGGTTGTAGCCGAGTTCCTTGTCCTTCACGATCACATGACCGGCGGTGATGTAGCGACCGCCGTCATCGGGGTTGTTGGTCACGATCGGCAGTTCGTTGAGATCGACCGACTTGCCGGTCTTGACCACTTCCTGGCAGGGCGCGTTCTTCACCAGGCGCGGCGGAATCGTTTTCGCCGAGCGCTTGAGCGAATCCTCGAACAGCTTCTCCTCCTCGCACTCAAGCGCGAGCGCAATCCGGCGGTTGGTCGCAAGCAACTGGCCGATCACCGGAATCTTCGACCCCTTCACCTTTTCGAACAGGACCGCCGGCCCCTTGGTCACGTTCAGCTTGCGGCAAATCGCGCCGAGTTCGTGCTTCGGATCGACCTCGACGGACACGCGGTGAAGTTCTCCTTCCTTCTCGAGGCACTTGAGGAAATCGGAGAGATTGTCGAATGGCATTGCAGCTTCCTTTTGAAAGTATTCTCAGGGCTTTGCTACGGACAGTTCCGACGCGCAGGCATGCATCGTTCGCGAGTCGAAATGATCGGGTTGAATCCTGCCGGGCGAAACATGCGCCGGCTCATCATGCGCCGGCTCATCATGCGGCTAATCCTCCTTCGCACCGGAAATCCGCACCGCTTCGGCGGCCTGCCGGAACTTGCGTGCGATCTCCTCGGCGAACGCCGCGGGGCCGATGTTGGTGATGACCAGCGCGCGGGTGTCCACAAGCTGCTTTCGCATCTCGGGCGTGCCGAGCACCTTCGACACCGATTCGTTGATCCGGGCGACGGTCTCGGCAGGTGTTCTGGACGTCACCGCCAATCCGAGCCAGGAGGTCGCATCGGCCTGCGGGTATCCGGATTCGCCGGTGGTCGCGATCCCGGGGAGCGCGGCGATCCGCTCGGGCGATGCGATCGCGATCGCCCGAAGGCGGCCGGCATCGATCAGGCTGCGCATGGTGCCGTAGCCCGAGATCGTCACCTGCACTTCGCCCGCCGCCGCCGCGGTGACAGCGGGCGCCACGCCCTTGTACGGCACATGCACGATGTCGATCTTCGACTGCGCCTTGATCATGCTCATCGCGAGATGGATCTGACTGCCCGACCCCGATGAACTGAAGCTGAGCTTGCCGGGGTTGCTTCGCGCATACGCAATCAGTGAAGGCAGCGAATCGACCGGCACCGCGGGCGCGACCACCATGACCATCGGAATCTTCGCCACGAGATTGACCGGCGTGAGTTCCTTGTTCGGATCGAACGAGACATTCTTCGACAGATGGGGCACCACGGTGAACGTGTCGTCCACTGTGAACAACTGCGTCAACCCGTCGGGTTCGGAGCGCGCGACGAGCTCCGCCGCGATGTAGCCGCTTCCTCCCGGGCGGTTCTCGACGATCACCGGAGCGCCCGACTGCACGGAGAGTGCGTTGGCGAGAATGCGCGCGACCACATCGACCGCGGCCCCGGGCGCAAACGGAACGATGATGCGCGACGGACGCTGAGCACCGGCCGGCTGCGCATACGCCGGGAGACTTGCAAGAGTTCCAACCGCGAGAGCCAGCGCCACCCCTAGAATCGCCAACCTCAGCATGCCCCGCTTCCCGGACACCGCACCGGTTTTGCATCGCCCCAGCTCACACCAAGAGGCGCCGCTTCCACCTCGCGCTTGATTGCCCCAGGACTTGCCGAACAGGAATTCCACGGCTCGATTCTCCATCAGGTCGATCACGACGCTTCCGGCAAAGCAATTCGGATGCCTGTGACCCGGGCCACAGTAGCACATACGGCCACGTCCCGCGGAGGCTGCGAGAACACCGCTTCCGTATTTCTGAATGTTCCAGAATATTTCCAAAATAGACCGCTTTGCCGCGTCTACTAAAGAGATTTTTAAAAAATGTTCAACAATTTCGCCGGGCACGGAAGTCAGCGGCCGCGTCTGCGAACATCCGACCCCGTCATTCGCCGCAGGCCGGGCGCCTGCCGACAAAAGCGCCCGATCTAGGGGCGCAGCCGCTGCGCCATGTCGCGAAAGCTCATCGAAGACGGTTTCAGGCGCGCATTCAATTCAGCGCCCCGTCGTTCGAGCTCGGCACCCGCAACCCGCCGCGGATCGGTCGCCCCGAGAACCACCGCCTCGTCAGCAAGTCGAAATGCGTACGCCTGCGGGAACGCCGCCGCGATATTTCGCATGTCCTCATCCAGCCCGGTGTGGTGATTCAGATTGAAAGCCACCACGCCACCCGGGGCGAGCCGGGTCTGCATCGCCGTGTAGAACTGCTGCGTTCGCAGGCTCAGCGGCGCGCCGGTGCCGTCCGTATCAGACGACGGCTTGAGAAACGCGTCGAGATAGATGACGTCGTATTTGCGTGCGGTCTCGGCGAGGTACTTCAAGCCGTCGCCGGTGATGATGTTCGTCGAATTGCCGGTGCGGACGTTGAAATACTGCTCTGCGAGCCGAACCACGACCGGGTCGATCTCCACCACGTCGATCTGCAGTTTCGGATCGACGTGCCGCAGGAAGTGAACCATTCCGCCGCCGCCCAGACCAACGATCAGCACCGCCTTCGGCTGCGGCACGAACAGGAAACTCGTGGCAAGAAACTTCAGGTAGTCGAACTGCAGCACCTGAGGCCGGCCGAGGTCGACGCGGCTCTCCCAGGCCTCGTAGCCGTTATCGCGCACGAAAATCAGGGTGCGAACATCGCCGCGCTTGCGGATGCGAATCCGCGAGTAGGCCGACTGCGTTTCGTACTCGAGCACCCCCGCCGAGTTCTCCTGCACGGCTTCGGCGGCGAACGCGGCCGGATGCACTACGAGCGCAAGACCGGCCAGCAAACCGCAGATCAGGACATGAAGCAGTCGTTCGAAGCGAATGGCGCGGGACGGATTCATCGCGCCATTGTAAAGGCCCACCGGGCTTGCCCGGTGCAGGCCCGACCCACCGCTTCGCACGCTCAGCGCGACGGCTGCCAGTCGGAGGGCACGAAGCGGACCACGCGACCGTCGTACGGCGGCTGCGTGTTCGAGAAAGCGCCTCCGGCAAAAAAGGCCCCCTCGCCATCCCAGACCACCGTATCGACGAAGGGCATCGCGACCTTGAGCGTACGCAGATGTCGCCCGCCGCGGTCTAACAGGTGCACCCGGCCTTCCCCGTATTCGGCGACTGCAAGGAATCCCGGCCGAAGGGCGATACCGTCAGGCCCAGCGAGCGGATAGGAGTACGCACGCATCGCCGCATGTTGGGCGAAGTCCGCGAACACCCGCGAACTGAGTACCCGCTGCGACGAATCGAGTTGCAGGACATGGATGCGACGCGCGAGATGCTCGGACACATACAACATTCTGCTTGCAGTGTCGAAGGCAACGCCGTTGGCGTAACGCAGGTCCTTGACCACTTCGGTGATTTCGCCGCCCGCGTTCAGGTGATAGACCCGGCCGGTCGCGGGCGCATCGAGGCTGAAAACACCGGAATCGGAGAAGAACACCCCGCCCTGCCCGTCGCCCGCCGACGCATTCGGCCACTGGATCCGCACGCCCCCGGGAGCGGTGCGAAAACGCCGTCCGGTCACGCCCGAGGCCGTGACCTCGACCACGTGGCCGCCGAGATGGCAGTTGACAAGGTAGCCTGAAGTGCCGAAGGGCACGATCGAGGTCGGCCCGCATCCCGCGTCGCGCCAGAAGGGACGCGCGCCGTCTTTCCCGATGATGCTGACTCGGTCGGCGCCCATCTCGGCGAACAGCATCCGTCCGCCGTGCCACAGAAGTCCTTCGGGGTACGCACCCGTGGCAACCACCGAAGGCTCGGCATGCACGGGTGGGCCCGGCAGCAGGCAGATCGCGAACACGCCTGCGATAAAAGCAGGAATGCTCCTGCCGCGTTCACGCATCGCTTCACCATCCCTCATGCGCGCCCTCGCAGGGCGGATGCAAAGCTGCGCACGTCCTTGACCTCCTCCAGCCGGTCCACCATGCCGATCACCCGGGTCGCTCCCGCGCGGCCGAGCACCGGCTCGGCAAGCTGGCGGAACTTGTGTTCGAGCGAGGGGCGCGACATCGGCCGCTCGGCATCGCCTTCGGGAATCTCGACTTCGCGGCGCAGGACGCGGCCGTCCTCGAGATGCACCTCCAGCACCGAGCCGCGCCCCTTCGGGAATTTCGCCATCAGGATTTCGCTGTTCCTCACCGTCACCTTGCCCGCGAGTGCAAGCACGTCCGCGCCGCGCCAGCGCTCGCGCCGGAACTGCTCGCCGGTGACGTCGCCGTCTAGCAAGGCCATCGCGGTGCACACCGGCAGGCTGTGGTCCGCGGTCTCGCGCGTGCCGGGCTTGTACATCACAGGCCCGGCGGTGCGTTCGCGGATCTTCGGATAGGTCTCGATCACCACTTCGCGGATCGATCCGGCCTTGCCCGCGAGTTCCCGGTGCAGATCAACGCCCGCCTCCACCGCCGATTGCATCTCGAACTGCAGCGGGAAGCGCTTGAGTCCCACTTTCGGCAGGCGAAAGTTTTCCTGCGAAAAATCGATCTCCACCTTCGCCTTTGGCGGACCCACCTTGGTCGCGATCCACTGGATCACGTTCTGCGGGCCGGTGAAGCCTGCCGCCGCCATGCGGGTGGAGAAGATCGCATCCATGCATATGTACGCATGACCGAGCGCCTTCATCATGCTGATCTCGCCGCTGTTGACAACGAACATCGTGAATTCGCGCGTGCCCGAGATTCCGATCGCGTGCTCAATCTTGTCCGACGGCATGCGCCAGGCCTTTCCCGCCACCAGCGGCGCCACCAGACCGGCGACGCTCAGGGGGTGCATGCCGCGATCGAGATAAGTGAGCGCGTCGTTGATCCGGGTCTCGCCTTCGTAGCCGACCACCAGCGTCTCGATCAGTTCGCGGCCGCTGCGCCCCGCTTCCTCGCAGCAGGCGATCGCCGCCGGGATGATTTCGCTCGGGTGCAGGGGTTCTGAGCCGACATAGATGTCGTTGAAATCGAGATAGCGCGTCAGCACGCCGTTGACGAGAGCCGCACCCTCGGTGCCGATGCCCTGCCTGCCGCCGCAGATGCTTGCCGTTCCGCGCGAACCGTAGGCCTTGCGAAAAGTGGCTTCCGCGATCTTCGCCGGTGCGGCTCCCACCGCGCCGAAGGCGCAGCCGAGCGTGTCAAGCAGCAGGCGCTTGATCGAGTCGACGATATCGATCGGCAGGTTCTCGTAGCGCACGCCAAGCGCGTAGTCCACCAGCCGACGCTCGAGCGTCGGTCCACCTGATGCCGGCGTCGCGGGTTGCGCGGCGAGGACCGGCAGGCCGAGGCCAAGCGCCGCGGCACTACCACCGCCCGCAGCAAGAAAATCGCGTCGTTTCATGACCACCTCCTGCGTCCGATTATGAAAGCAGTGCGACTTTTAAGCACGCCCGGCAAGCCGGTCGCCTCGCGAGTACCATGACGGCATCATGTCCCGCCGAACCGGCACGGAGCCCGCGCCATGATCCGCCAGACCACGCTACGCGTTCCCACCCGCGGCCGCGGGACCACCGAGATCACCGATCAGGTCGGCAGTTTCGTGGCCGGCAGCGGCATCGGCACCGGGCTCTGTCATGTGTTCCTGCAGCACACCAGCGCCTCGCTCATTCTTTGCGAGAACGCCGACCCGGATGTTCGCCGCGACCTGGAAACCGTGCTCGCGCGGCTTGCGCCTGACGGCGACCCCGCCTACGTTCACTACGACGAAGGGCCGGACGACATGGCGGCGCATGCGCGTGCGGTACTCACCACGAATTCGGTCACCCTGCCGGTGGGCGGCGGCCGCCTGATTCTGGGCACCTGGCAGGGGCTCTACCTTTGGGAGCACCGCCGCACGCCGCACGAGCGCAGCATCGTCCTCACGTTGCAGGGCGAGAACTGACCCGCGTTCGAACGCGGGTCGCCCCCCCCCGCGCAATTATTCAGTTCACGCGTCGGCGTCCGTCGCCACCACGACGAGCGTGACGCCGCGGCAGACCACCGTCTGGCCGGCGCGGATCTTTGCCGACTTGCGGCTCTCGGGCTGGCCGTCGACCGTGACTTCGCCGTCGGCCACCATGCGCTTGCCCTGACCTCCGCTGTCCGCGACACCGGCGAGTTTGAGCAGATTGCACAACTCGACGAACTCGGCGTTGAGCTGGAACGGTACGGAACTGGAGGTATTCATCCCCGGATCATACGTGGTCCCGCGGACGGGTCGCGCCAGACATTTGCGTATTCTCCCGCACGGTGTTCAGGCGGCCAGATCCCGATTCGTCAGATGTCAAATATGTTGATATCCAATCATCTTGACTTGCCCCGGCCTCTGGGTAGAATCTTTCTCCGGCACGCGCCAGGCATACACGAGAGCGCGTCACCCGACGAGAGGGGCTCACCCCTCCGAACAAGACCGAGGAGGACACATGAGGAAGTCTCTGATCGTGCTTGCCGCGCTGCTCGCCGTCGCGGGTGCGCAGCAAGTCCAGGCACAGGCGTTTCCCAATCGACCGATGCGGATGATTGCCACGGTGCCGCCGGGTTCGGCGCCCGATGTCGTCGCCCGGACCGTGGCGCAGCGCCTATCTGCGAACACCGGGGTGCCGGTGACGGTGGACAACCGCACCGGTGCGGGCGGACTGATCGGTGCCAACACCGCCGGCAGCGCCGCGCCTGACGGCTACACGCTGCTGCTTGCCGATACCGGCATCTTCGCCATCCTGCCGCATGAGCATTCCTCGTTCGACCCGCTCAAGTCTCTGATCCCGGTCACCTCCGCCGGAACCACGCCGCTGTTCCTCGCTGTCGGCGCAGGGCTGAACGTCAGCAGCGTCACCGAACTCATTGCGGCGGCAAAAGCGAAGCCCGGCATGGCCTACGGATCGGGCGGCACCGGTGGCGCGGCACACCTGTTCATGGAGTTGTTCAGATCGCTCTCGGGCACCGACATGACCCATGTGCCCTACAAGGGAGTGGCGCCGGCGGTCGCAGCGGTCGTCGCGGGCGAGGTGGTGGCGGTGTTCTCCGGGCTCAACCTGCTGGTGCCGCAGGAGAAAGCGGGGAAACTCCGGATCATCGCGGTGGCTTCGCAGACCCGCACCGGCCTGATGCCCGCGCTGCCGACGGTGGCCGAAGCCGGACTGCCCGGTTTCAACATCAAGACCCTGACCCTCGGCTTTTTTGTCCCGGCGGGCACACCGCAGGACATCGTCACCAAGCTGCGCACCGACCTCACCACCGCCGTGAAGGCGCCGGATGTGCGCCAGCGGCTGAACACCCTCGCGGTGGAGGAGCCCACCGACTTCTCGCAGGAATACCTCACCGAGATCGTTCGCAGCGAACTCGTGCAATACGGCAGGCTGGTCAAGGCCGCCAACGCATTCGCCAAATAAGCCCCCGACATTCACGACCGACCAAGGAGACACCGCGTGCTGAAATCAGGAATGAAGCTGGGATCGCTCGGAGGAGCGCAGACCTTCGGTGACCAGGCATCGAGGGAACTGATGAGCCGCTATCCCGAGTTCGCGGAGATTGTCTATTCGCAGACCGCGGAAGAGGTCGTGGATTCGGTGCTGGAAGGCAGGATCGCCGCCGCCTGCATCCCCGAGCAGATGACCAACACCGGCTTTCACCCGCGCGACCAGTCGCTGGTGGTGAAGCCCGGCTCGAGGCTGCACATCATCGCCGAGACCACGCACGAATATCACTGTTCGCTGCTCGGCAAGCCCGGCGCCACGATGTCGCAGATAAAACTTGTCATCGGCCACACCGGATCGGTCACCCAGAGCCGGCGCTGGATCGAGAAAAACATGCCTGGCGTCGCGATCGAGATCGTCCACACCAATTCACGCACCGCCGCGAAGACGGTGATGGAAAGCGACGGCTCGATCGCCTCGGTCGGCACACCCGGCATGGCAGGCGTCTGGGGCCTGATCGCGCTCGCGAAAGACATCGACGAAGGCAGCGTGGGCAACTACTGGGCGATCTCGCGCGATCCCTGCTACAGCGAATCGCCGACGCGCCTCGTGGTGGCGGGACGCTTCATTGATGCGTGCGAGCAACAGGGCAAGTTGAGCGGGCTGATCTGCGCACTTTCGGCCTGCGGCTACGTCATCCAGACCATCTGCTCCCAGCCCTCGGGCACGGCGCTGTTCGAATACGACTACCTGATCCGCTTCCGCGGCACAGGGAAGCTTGCCGATGTGCAGGCCGCGCTCGCCCCGTATAAATCCGCACGACTCGTCGGCGCGCTCGAAGCGCGCTGACCCCGCATCTTTCCGGAATGCCCATGGATCTCTCGAAACTGGTGGTCGAGGACGCGGCCCGCGGCTCGTTCCGCGTGCATCGCTCGGCGATGATCTCGGAGGAGATCTGTGCACTCGAGCGCGAGCGCATCTTCGACCGTTGCTGGCTCTATGTCGGCCACGACTCCGAGATCCCGAAACCCGGCGATTTCCGCAGGCGAACCGTCGCGGAACGCCCGCTGGTCCTGATTCGCGGACGCGACGGCAGGGTGCGCGTGTTCTACAACACCTGCCCGCACCGCGGCGCGATGGTGGCAAGACAGGACAAGGGCAATGCGGACACCCTCACCTGCTTCTATCACGGCTGGAGTTTCAACAGCCAGGGCGAGCTGATCGCGGTACCCGAACAGGCCGGCTACTCGACCCAATTCAGCAAGGCCGATCATGCCCTCGGCACGCCTCCGCATGTGGACAGTTACCGCGGCATGCACTTCGTGAATTTCAGTATCGACGCGCCCTCGCTCGCCGACTGGCTCGGCGAAGCGAAGACGATAATGGACCTGTCGCTCGATGCCGCCGACGTCCTCGGCGGCTGGGAAATAATCCGTGGCTCGGCCAAATACGACATCCGCGCCAACTGGAAACTGATGGCCGAGAACAGCGTCGACGGCTACCACCTGCCGACGGTGCACCAGACCTATCTCAGCTATATCGCGCAGCGCCACAAGATGGCGGGCGCGGCGCGGATCAACACCAACGCGGTCTACAAGGCCTCGCGTTCGTTCGCGATCGCCAACGGCCATGGCGGCATAACTGTCGGTATGCCGGGACGTCCGATAGCCTCGCCGAGCCCGTTCTGGACCGAGGAGGCGATTGCGGAAGTCGGTCGAATCCGCGAACGGCTGCTCGAGCGCTTCGGCGCCGAGCGCGGCGCAGAAATGGCCGACAACTCCCGGCTGATGATCATTTTTCCCAACCTCGCCTTCCAGGACACGCACTCGGGGTTTCGCTTTCGCCAGTGGTGGCCGAAGGGTCCGGGGCTGATGGAGATCAACCAGTGGGAACTCGTGCCGCGCGAGGAGAACGAGGAGATCCACGCCTACCGCCAGGAACTGTCGCTTGCCTTCCTCGGACCCGGCGGCTTTGCCACGCCGGACGACGTCGAGGCGCTGGAATCCTGCCAGACCGGATTCAAGGCCCGCGAGTTCGAATGGTCGGACGTGTCGCGCGGCATGCATCGCCAGCCGCAGCAGTCGGACGATGAAATCCAGATGCGCAGTTTCTGGCGCCAGTGGCACGCGATGCTGCAGGGACACGCGCGCGCCGCGCACTTCGACGACCCGGCAACTCCAGTAGCCGCACTCGCGGAGGAGCGGAAATGAGCACGGTCGCGCCGGGCAAACCCGCACCGAACGCCTCCTCCGGCGTTCCCGCCACACCCGAAAACCTGATGCTCCGCCTCGCGGTCGAGCATTTCCTGTTCGAGGAAGCGGCGCTGCTCGACGCCTGGCGGCTGGAGGAATGGCTGGCGCTCTTCACCGAGGACTGCCTCTACGTGGTGCCCACCACCGATCTGCCCGACGGCGACCCGAAGCACGACCTCGTTTTCATCGACGACAACCTGGTGCGGCTTCGCGGACGCGTCACGCGGCTGCTCAGCCGCTATGCGCACCGCGAATACCCGTTCTCGCGCACGCGGCGCATGATCACCAACGTCCGGCTGACGCGCGTCGATGAAAAGGAAGTCGACCTCGAAGCCTCGTTCGCGGTCTACCGTTCGCGCAACGAAGTGCTCGCGCCCTACGTCGGCCGCTATCTCTACACGCTGGTGCGCACCGGTGATGGGGGCTTTCGCATCCGCCGCCGCCGCGCCGAGCTTGCGCACGAACGCATGAGCGATCACGGCGCGGTAAGCATCGTGCTCTGACCCGGATCGAGCGCTCCGCCTTACAACGCTGACCTATTGAGACACCGGCATGGCTGACATACTCGGACTCGGCATCACGCACTACCCCGGCCTCACGCCGCTCAAGGCCCGGCCCACCTCACTGCTCCGCCTGTTGCAGGACACGGGGCTCCCCGAGCGATATCGCACGCCGGAGGGCTGGCCGGAGACGATGCGCCGCGAGTGGGCCGACGACGCAGGCGCCGCATTCGCCGAACAGCACCGCCAGACCATCGTCGCGGAAATTCGAAAGACGCGGGCGTTGCTAGACGATTTCAAACCTGACTTCATCGTCGTCTGGGGCGACGATCAGTACGAAAATTTCCGTGAAGACGCGGTGCCCGGGTTCTGCGTGCTTGCCTACGATTCCGTCGAGGTGCAGCCCTGGGCGAGACCGGATACACCGCCGAATTACTGGAAGGAACCACCAGACAAGGGCTTTCACTTCCGCGGACACCGCGA
Source organism: Betaproteobacteria bacterium (assembly GCA_947466535.1). Taxonomy (GTDB): domain Bacteria; phylum Pseudomonadota; class Gammaproteobacteria; order Burkholderiales; family SG8-39; genus CAMBSA01. Next base: position 11,134 of record CANIEV010000009.1, on the reverse strand, counting down.
CGGCGCGAAATACCTCGCCAGCCGGCTGATCGAGCGCGACTTCGATGTTGCCTACGCCTACCGGCCGCTGCACAAGCCACTCGGCCACGCGTTCACCAACTCGATGCTTTTTCTCGACTGGGACCGCAAGGGACTCGACGTGCCGATAGTGCCGTTCTCGGTGAACTGCTACGGACGGCGCCTGATCGGCATGAAGGGCTATATGGAGACGCTCGCCACGCCGCTAAATGAGCGCGACTTCGACCCGCCCTCGCCGTCACCCGCGCGCTGCTTCGATCTCGGGGCCGCCTGCGCGCGCGCGCTGCTCGAGAGCCCCTGGCGGGTGGCGCTGATTGCCTCCTCGAGCTGGTCGCACGCCTTCCTCACGCGCAAGCACTGGTACCTCTATCCCGACACGCCGGCGGACCGGACACTCTTCACCTCCCTGCAGACGGGCGACTACGCCGCCTGGCGCGCGACACCGCTGGCCGCGGTCGAGGACAGCGGCCAGCAGGAGATGCTCAACTGGTTCTGCCTTATCGGCGCGATGTCGGAACTCAAGCGCAAGCCCGACTCCGCGGTCTTCATCGAGACCTGCATCATGAATTCGAACAAGGTCATCGCCACCTTCGGCGCGTAATCGCGGGCAAGCCCGCACCACGACTTAAAAACAAGAGGACATCCATGACTCCGAGCGGAAACCGGCTTGCCGGCAAGGTCACCCTCGTCACCGGCAGCAGCCCCTTCATCAACGGCGGCATCGCCTGCGGCCTTGCCGAGGAAGGCGCAAAGCTGGTGTGCATCGACTACCGGCTCGACTACGCCGAGGCCTGCGCGAAGGAAATCCGCGACGGCGGCGGCGAGGCGATCGCGGTGGCCTGCGATGTAACCAAAGACGAGCAGGTTCAGGCTGCGGTGAAGCGCGCGGAAGAGGCTTTCGGCGCGCCGGACATCCTTGTCAATGGCGCAATGCTCCAGATCCGCAAAGGCCTGCTCGACATGAGCGCCGACGAATTTCGCCGCCTGCTCGACGTCGGTATCATTGGAACCTTCCTGTTCACCCAGCACGCAGCCAAGTCGATGATCCGCCACAAGCGGCCGGGCTCGATCATCAACATCATCTCCACCGAGGGCCATCAGGGCAACCTCGGCAACATCGGTTACGGCACCACCAAATCCGGCCTGCTTAATTTCACCCGGGCCGCCGCGATGGAACTCGCCGAACACGGCATCCGCGTGAACAGCCTTACGCCCACCGCCACCGATCCCACCGAGGGGCGCGACCGCGCCGAGGCCTGGGGCGTCGATTGGGACCAGGTCTCGCTCAGCATCAAGCGCACCGACCTGAGTTCGGGAGACCAGGGCATTCCGCTCGGGAAACGCCCCAGCCCGCGGCACTATGCGCGCGCCGCCGTGTTCCTCGCCTCCGACGATGCGGAAATGATCACCGGCTTCGACCTGCGGGTGGACGGCGGCGCGATCAGCCGCTACTGGCGCTGGAATCCGGGCACGAAGATTCTTCCGAAGGACTGACGACGAATGTTTGCGCACATGAGGATGCAAAAGGCCTCCCTACCCGCATGGATCATGCGTGCGTGCCTAGCAGGCGCGATCCTGCTCGCATCGCTTGCCTGCAAGGCGCAGGGTTTCCCGAGCCGGCCGATACGGCTGATCGTGTCGGCACCGCCGGGCACAGCGCCGGATATCGTCGCGCGCACCGTGGGCCAGAAAATGTCCGAAAACCTCGGCCGCCCGACGATCGTCGACAACCGCCCCGGTGGCGGCGGTATCCCGGCAATCAACTCGGTGATCTCGGCCGCCCCGGACGGGTACACGCTGCTCATCACGGACACCGGGGTGTACTCGATACTTCCGAACATCAACACCGGAGTCGATCCACTGAAGAGTCTCGTGCCAATTTCACTTGCGGCAACCACGCCGCTTTATCTCGGCGCAAGCGCGACGCTCAACGTCAGCACGCTGCAGGAATTCATCGCAGTGGCGAAGGCAAAGCCGGGTCTGCCCTACGGTTCGGCGGGCAACGGCACCGCCCACCACCTGTTCATGGAACTTGTGAAGTCGCTCGCCGGCATTGACCTCAACCACATTCCGCACAAGGGTGTCGCACCCGCGGTGCAGTCGATGCTCACTGGCGACATCGCCGCCGCCTTTGCCGGCATCAACCTGCTCCTGCCGCAGGCAAAGGCCGGCAAGCTGCGCATACTCGGCGTCGCCTCCGACCAGCGCTCGGGCTTGATGCGCGACATCCCGACAATCGCGGAGGCCGGCCTTCCCGGTTTCAACATCAAGCCGATCTCCAAAGGTTACTTTGCTCCGCTCGGCACCCCGGCGGACATCACCGACCTGCTGCGTGCCGAGATCACCCGAGCGACGCGAACCGACGACGTCGTGAAACGCCTGCTCGCGGTGGACATCGAGATTCCCTCCGGCTTCACCGCGGAGCTGTTCGTGGAAACAGTGCGCACCGAACGCCAGGTGTTCGGCAAGCTGGTGAAGGCGGCCGGCATCCTCGTCCAGTGAGTCCGTGCGCATGAACGAATTTCCGGTCCTTATTGCGGGCGCCGGCCCGGTCGGCCTGACGCTTGCCGCCGATCTCGGCCGCCGCGGCATCGCCTGCCTCGTGGTCGAGCAGAATCCGACTGTGAAGCAGGAACCGCGCGCGATGGGCGTGGCGCCGATGACACTCGAATGTTTTCGCCGCTGGGGGCTCGACGGGGCTGCCTACGATGTGTCCCTGCCCCGCGATGTCGCGGGGGACATCGTGCACGTCACCCGGGTGTTCGGCCACGAACTCGCGCGCTTTCCCGCACCTTCGATTGCCGATACGATCGCGCGCTCGGAGGAGACGCTCGCCCGCGAACCGCTGCTCGCACATTCGCCCTACGCGCTTACCTGGTGCGCGCAGCATCGGCTCGAGCCGGTGCTGCGCGACTACGCAACGAGCCTGCCGTCGGTGGACCTTCGCTTCGGCTGGCGGCTGGAGCAGTTCGAACAGGATGACGAGGGCGTCACCGCCACCGTCGCCACCGCCGACGGCTCGCGCAGCGAAACCGTACGTAGTCGTTACCTCGTCGGCTGTGACGGCGGACGCAGCCCGGTGCGCCGCACCCTTGGCGTCGAACTCGATGGCCGCGGTGTGCTCGGACAGGTTCAGGGTACGTGGTTTCGCGCGCCGACACTCTGGAACGAACGTCCGATCCGACCCGGCGTGATGTACTGGACTTACGCGCCGGGCTGCGCCTCGGTGGTCTACTCGATCAACGCGCGCGATGAATGGTGGATGAACACCTACTTTCGCGCCGACGAGGAATTCCAGGCGATCGATCCGCGCGACAGGCTTCGTGCCGCGCTCGGCCGCGACATTCCGGTCGAAATCCTTTCCTCCCGCACCTACAAGGCCTTCCAGCTCGTCGCCGACCGCTTCGCCGACCGACGGGTGCTGCTCGCGGGCGACGCCGCGCATCTGTTCGTGCCACCGGGCGGCAACGGCATGAACACCGGCATACAGGACGCGTTCAATCTCGGCTGGAAGATGGCCGCAGCGCTACAGGGCTGGGCGGGCGAAAACCTGCTTGCGAGCTACGAGATCGAACGCCGCCCGATCGCGATCCGAAACACCAACCGCTCGGCCGACAATTACCTCGCGGCGCGAAAGCTCTTCATGATGGATCCGGCGATCGACCTGCCCGGTCCGGAAGGCGATCGCGCCCGTGCGCGCTGGGGTGCCGAAGTTCGCGATTCGCTTGCGAGGAAGTATTCGTTCACCGGGCATATCGACCTCGCCTACGCCGGCTCGCCTATTTGCGCAGCCGACGCGACTGCAAACAATTCCATCGATGGCGCGCCTCCGGCCAATCCGGGCAGCCGCGCGCCGCACAGCTGGCTTTCAGACGGACGATCGACGCTCGATCTCGCCGACCCGGAGCGCTTTGTACTCCTGAGGTTTCACGGATCGGACGAAGGCAGGACGATTGTGGATGCCGCGCGCTTGCGGGGCGTGCCGCTTGCACTGGTCGATGTCGATGACGAAACCGCCGCCCGGCGCCACTGCAAGGCGCTCGTACTTGTGCGACCCGACGGCATCATCGCCTGGCAGGGCGACATCGCACCCGTCGACCCGCTTGCCCTGATCGACACCGTCCGCGGCGCCACCCCGAACCCCTCCTAGAGCGCCGCCCGCAATCGCACGTCGCCGCAATTGCACATCGCCTTTTCGCGGGCGATGCGGTTCAATCCGTAACATGAACGCACTGCGGCTGGTGATGATCCTGTCGACGGCACTCTTTGCAACCGCGCACGCGGGGCGGGTGCTGCTGGCGATCTACGCGCTCGAACTCGGCGCCCAGCCGTTTTCGATGGGCGCGCTTGCCGCCGTGTTTTCATTTTTCCCGATGACGCTTTCCTGGACGGTGGGACGTCTGTCCGACCGATTCGGTGCGCGCTGGCTGCTGCTTTTCGGCTCGATCGGCGGCGCGCTAGGCATGCTGGTGCCCTACTTCATCCCCGGCATGTCGTCTCTTTACATCGCCTCGGGCTTTCTCGGGCTGTCGTTCGCCTGCTTCACCGTCACGCTGCAGAACCTCGTCGGCAAGGCGAGCTCGCCCGAGACGCGCGCGAAGAATTTCAGCACCTTCAGCATGGTGGCGTCGTTCACCAGTTTCATCGGTCCGATGATCGCGGGATTCTCGATCGACCACATCGGACTCGCGGGGGCGTGCCTGATCGTGGTGGTGATGTCGCTCCTGCCGGTCGCGCTTCTGATTGCCAAAGGACGCATGCTCCACGGTGGCAGCGAGCGCACGGGCCCCGGCGAATCGATCCTCGGCATCCTCTCGGACCGTAAGGTGCGTCGCGTGCTGATCATCAGCAGTCTGGTGCAGTTCGGACTCGACCTGTTCCAGTTCTACCTCCCGATCTACGCCCACTCGCTCGGGCTCTCGGCCAGCGCGATCGGGCTGATTCTCGCAACGTTTTCAGCGGCCGCCTTCGTGGTGCGCACCGTGCTGCCGACGCTGGTGTCACGTTTCTCGGAGGAGACGGTGCTCGCCTACGCCTTTTTTTCGGGGGCGCTTTGCTTTGTCCTGCTGCCGCTTTTCACCAGCACCGTGATGCTGATGCTGATCGCCTTCGTGTTCGGGCTCGGTCTGGGTTGCGGGCCGCCGATCACCATGATGCTGACCTACGCGCAGTCGTCCTCGGGTCGATCGGGCGAGGCACTTGGCCTGCGCATGACGGTCAATCACCTCTCGCGCGTCATCGGGCCAATGATGTTCGGGGCGATAGCGACGGGGTTCGGGCTGTTCCCGGTGTTCTGGATCAACGCGCTGATGCTCGCCTCGGGCTGCGCGGTCGCGAGCACCGGCAGGGAGAGAAAACAGGAACTTGCAGGTGTACCGCCGAAATCGCCCGATGAGGGGGCGACGAAGTGAATGGGCGCTGCTTTGCTCGGCTTACTTAGGGAGCCACTGAACAAGGGGGCTACGCCCCCTCGTAACTCCCCCATCTCAGAGCGAACGCTGAACCTTCAAGCCTCGAAATTGGACTTGATCAGCGATTCCTTAGGGAAGCTCTGATCAATTCACGTTGCGTAACGAATCGAGCAGAAAGCTTCCCCTAAATGGGGGGATTTACAAGGGGGCGTCGCCCCTTTGTTCAGACCACCCTTACTCGGAACTAACCCGGCGCGCCCCGTTGTAACGCTTTGCCCAATAACTCTCGCGCATGTCCTCGACGCGGACCTTCTGGCCGGAACGGGGTGCGTGGACGAACTGGTTGTCGCCGATGTAGATCCCCACATGCGAGAACGCCCGGCGCATGGTGTTGAAAAACACCAGATCGCCCGGTTCAAGCTCGGTCTTGCCGACCGGTTCGCCCGCCTGACTGATTTCCCGCGCGGTACGCGGCAGACGCAGGCCAAGGTTTTCGAGGACCACAAATCCCACGAATCCGGAACAGTCAAAGCCGGTCTCGGTACTGTCGCCACCGCGCCGGTAGCGGATGCCCACCAGGCCAAGCGCACCGTCGAGCATGCGCTGGGCACGATCGGCGACGACACCCACTGTGGATTCGGTCAACGTGCTCGCGGACACCTCGAGCGCTTGCGCTGTTTGCGCGAGCAAAGCCGTGGCCAGACAGGAGGCGAGGAGAAGGGTCCGAAGGGGGTTGGGAAACGACATAGCGGCGAACTATACATCGGTTTGCGGCCTCCGAAAGCCGGAAAATCGCCCGCCGATTCACCACGGAAACAGCGCGGGAGAATTAATTCAACTACCTGAAATGTAACGGCTATTCATAAAATTCAAAATGCATTCTGACGACCTCAGGGGCGAAAAATCGCACTCACCTTGTTCGAATTGAAGATATGGCTCTCGAACATCTCGAGGTAGTCGGGTTTGCGGCCCTCCATCGCGCCTGCGAGGCAGATCCAGTTGAGCATCTCGTGTTGCCCGGAGTCCACAAGCGTATCGAGGCTCAGGTTCCGCCATTCCGACTGCCGGCCCTGCCGCAACTCCTCGAATCGGACGCGGTCTGCCGCGACATCGGGGTAAAGGCCGTGATGCTTCCTGGTGAGGAACGCGTGCGACCAGGACGATGAACCGATCACCGCCGCCCGGTACTCGCTCTTGCGCAGGATCTCGCCCACCTGGCGGCCGAGGTCGTAGCATCGCCTCGGGCTGGGGGCCGGTGGCACGAACGCGAGCGGCTTTTCCGTCTTGATGTGCTGCATCAGATCGGCCCCGTAGCAATTCACATGGAACGGGACCATCGGGTAGTCGAAGCCGGTCTGGTCGTAGTCGAGATACACCAGGGTACGCATGAAGGCATGCGCGAGCGTCGGGTGATGATGCGGCTTGTAGGCGAACGCCACATCGAAGTCGTTCATCAGCAATTCGCGCGCGATATGGCTTGCCGCCTCGCGATGGCCGCGCACCGGCACGCGTTTGTCCGGCGGTTGTCCCCAGACGTTGGTCTTCGCCTTCATCACCGCGCTGTTGGCGTAGGGCAGGCAGTCGAGTTCATCGTAGATATAGACGCAAAAGGGCGGGACCACGTCTTCCTTGAAATTCTCGTACTGGTCGTCGCCCCAGACGAGCACGAAGTCGGGCTTGAAGGCGTCCAGCTCGAGGCGGATCCTGCGAAAGGACTCCACCATTGCAGCGCGATGCCGGCGCGCGGCGGACAAGCCCTCGTCGTCGCCCCACTCCTCCTGCATCGCCTTCGGCCAGTTGTTCCGGTCGCGCTTTTCGGCAGGAATGCTGTCTTTCGCAAGAAAGGTGCGAAGGATGTCCGCCATGTTCTCATCCGGAAACTGGAACATCGGCGCATGCGTCATGCCCAAACCCAGCAGCTCTGCCATCCCCGCCTCCTGTCAGCCTCTCCCGAGGGCCGGGCCTATTCGGACGTCGCGCCCGAAATCTTTGCCACCCGAACGTATTTCTCCATGTCCGAACGCATGCGCTCGGCAAGCTTGGCCGGGCTGTTATCCGTGATCGGCTCCAGACCCACCGAGGCAAAACGCGCCACCACTTCGGGCATCGCAACCGCTTTCGCGAGAGCGGCCGACATCCTGTCGATTGCCATCTGCGGCGTGCCGGCCCGGGCCACCAGGCCGAGACCGCCGGCATGGTCGAATCCGGGAATTCCCGCTGCCTCGGCGATCGTCGGCACGTCGGGCGCGAGCCGCGAGCGCTTGCCGGTGCTCACCGCGACGATCCGCAGCTTGCCGTCCCGGGCAAACGGTGTCACCGCGGTCAGCGAGGCAAGCGCCATCGACACCTGCCCCCCAACCAGGGCGGGCACCGCCTGGCCGCTGCTCTTGTAGGGTACGTGCAGCAGGTTCAGGCCGAGACTCGCGCGCATGTCTTCCATGATCAGGTGGTGGATGCTGCCGATGCCGGCCGAGGCATAGCTCAGGCTTCCCGGCTTCGCCCTGGCAAGCGCGATCAGCTCCTGCAGGGTTTTCGCGGGCACCGAGTCGGTGACGCAGATGAACAGGCCCGTCGTTTCGCCGAACAAACCGATCGGCGCCAGATCGCGTTGCGGGTCATAGGCCATCTTCGGATTGAGCGCAACGTTGATTGCCCAGTAGCCGGCATCGCCGTAACCGAGCGTGTAGCCGTCGGCCGGCGCCTTGAGCAGGGCGGTGATCGCGTTGCTGCTGTTCGCGCCGGGCATGTTCTCGACAATGAACGATTGGCCGAACTGCGCGCTGAACTGATTCGCCAGCACCCTCACCGTGACATCCGGCATCCCGCCGGGCGACACATTGATGATGATCTTTACCGGCCGCGCCGGATATTCCTGCGCACACACCGATACACACAACGCCGCCGCCAACCCGAAACAGGCACGCCGCACCCATTTGCCGAAAATCGTACGCATTGCAATCTCTCCTTTTGGTTTACCGCATTCGCATCCGGCGTCGAGGCCGGAGCGATGCGCGCGCCCGCGCGGTGCCAGCCGGGGAATCCCGCGGCCCACGCGCAACGCGGGTTCAGCTTTGCAGTTTAGCCAGACATGCGAAGCCGATCACAGAATGAAGGTCAGGTTGTGAATCGGCTCGTTGTTCTTCACCAGCATGATCTTCTTGTAGGACATCTTCAGCCCGTCGGGCGTCTGTCTCAGGCGGTGTACCTGGCCGGCGTAATACGAAGTTTCGCGGTTGCGGCGCAATTCGCCGAGCACGAAATTCGAATACACCGTTATGTCGCCGTCGGCCGCGGCGGGTTCGATCTCCACGTTGGAGACGATTCGCCGCATGCGCGAACGCGGCTGCTGCGCCCAGGCGGCGTTGCTGTTGAGACGGTCGATCCGGTCCTGCAGACGCTCGCGATTGTCGTAGATGATCGATAGGTGGTGACGCGGATCGTAGTCGTCGCTGTTGACCGGAACCCAGTAGACCAGGTCCTCGGTCCAGAGTCCAAGCCATTCGTTGTAGCGGCTCTCGTCGGCAAAACGCGCCTCGCGGTAGAGAAAGTTCTCGATTGCGCCGCGATCGACGGCGGCTGCGGACGCGGTACCCGCGGACGACGAAGGCTGCTGTTTCAGCACGCTTGCATTGCTCATGGTGGCCTCTGCGGTTCTGTGGTGCGGGTGGGTCGATGCCGCGGGATCAGGGCTGCGACAAGCGCTCGGCCCACCAGCGCAGTTGTGCACGCTGCGTCACTTCGTCCGAAAGATGCCCGACCACCGTCTTGTGCCGCCGGTAGGGCTCCGGCGTAAGCAGGTCGTCGTCGATGCGTTCGCGAACGATGCCGCGCGCCATGTACTTCCAGGGATTTACCGCCTGCTGCATGCCAAGCTGATTGCGCTCGAACATCTCCACATCGTCGGGGTTGATGCATCCCGCCGGACCGGTACGCGCCTCGACATCGCGAAGCCGCATTTCGTTCAGCTCGTCCGGCACGCCCTTGAGGAAGGCGCAGTAGAAATAGAGTTCGAAGTGGTTCACCGCAATCGGACGGATGACCCGCAGATCAGAGGTATTTACCAGGTGCAGGTTGGGCATCAGCACCGCATGCGGATTGCCGCCGGTGCGGATGAGGAACTCCGCGCGCTCCTTGCCGTAGACCCGGTGCATGTCCTCGCGGTATTTCTTTGCCCAGGGCGCATCGCCCAGCTTGTCCTTCGAGACCGCGCGGAAATCGAGTGCGCAGTGGCCGTTGCCGAGGTCGCGCGAGAGAAAACCCTCTTCCATCGTGCCGTTGACCGCGATCGGGTTGCGGTCGTTGCCCTGGCGCTTGCCGCGGTAATACATGAAGTTCGCCTGGTGTGCGATTGGCGGGTGATACCCGTCGCCGCCCTGGAACTTCCAGTTGGCGTAAATCACGCCGCGCAGGAAGCCCTGCTGCAGGACCACTTCGCCCTCGGGCGAGGCGTCACAGAACAGATCGATCGAGCGCTTGCCGCCCTCGCCCAGGTGGTCCATCAGGCTGGTGCCGTCCGCAACCAGATTGCCCCAGACGAAGCCCCGATACACCTCCATCCGCGGCGAGACCAGCGGAAAATCCTCCATCCGGAAATCCGGCCCGTAGGCGCCTTCGCGAAGCGGTATGCCGACGAGTTCGCCGCTGTTGCGGTAGCTCCAGCCGTGATAGTCGCAGTTGAAGCGCGGCGCGTTACCCTGCTCGTTCTGGCACACCGTGACCGCGCGATGTCGGCAGCGGTTGAGAAAAAGGTGCAGCTTGCCCGCGTCGTCGCGGTTCATGATCACGCTGTGCGTTCCGATCCAGCGAAGGATGTAGTCACCGCGCTTCGGGATTTCGCTCTCGTGGCCGACATAGACCCAGCCGCGATGGAACAGCTTCTCCATCTCCAGGTCGAACACCTCGGGGCTCGCGTAAACATCGGCGTGAACCAGGCCTTCGTCCAGGCGCAACAGGGAATTGACGTCCACGCGCGGCTTGTATGCTGCGTTCATCGGGGCTCCTCGCTTTCGTTGCGCGCCGCCGCCTCTGTGGACGACCGGCGCGCCGCTACAATAAGCCCACGCGCGATTTGCGTCCAATGCATGATTGCCATATGCAATATGCCTAAAAAGGATGAGGCTTGAATATCAACACCTTTGATCTCAACCTGCTGCGCGCCTTCGACGCGGTAATGAGCGAAGGAAGCATCACCGCGGCGGCGGCCCGCCTCGGGATGACCCAGCCCGCGATGAGCCGGACCATCCACCGGCTGAGGCAGCAGTACAACGACGCGCTGTTCGTGCGCACCAGCCGCGGCATGCGACCAACGGAATATGCCCAGTCGCTTGCCGGACCGGTTTCGAACGCGATTGCGGCGATCCAGCGTGCGCTTGAACTCAAAACCGCTTTCGACCCCGCGGTATCCACGCGAACCTTCCGCCTGGTCATGACCGACGTCGGCGCGGTGTTTTACCTGCCGCGGCTCGTTCCGCACCTCAAACGCATCGCCCCCGGAGTGAGAATCCATTCCCTGCAGATGCCACGGGACAAGTACCCCGAGGCGCTCGAGATCGGCATCGCCGAACTCGCGCTCGGGCAGATGCCCGGAGTCCAGCGCAATCTGCACACCCAGCATCTCTGGGACGACCAGCTGGTGTGCGTGGCGCGTCGAAATCACCCTGCGATCCGCGAAAGCCTGTCCATGGCCCAGTTCATGGAGACGGAAC
>CANIEV010000008.1 GCA_947466535.1 Betaproteobacteria bacterium | reverse complement strand
GGGCGCCTGAGCGCATGGCGCGCAACTTCACCCGTTTGGAGCCGGGCTTTGTCCCGCAATTCCAGTTGATAGCCCTTATTGCCGCGATCGTTCTGAGCGCGGGATGGATCTGGACGATTGCGCGCAGCGAGCATTCCCCGTACCGAAGCGTCCTCTGGTGGACCGGCGGCGTGAGTCTTTTTTGGGGTTTGGCGATGACGCTCTGGCTGCCGTGGGCGGACTATGGCAAGACCTACAAACCCGTAGCGATGTCACTCGCCGACGGGCTGAAACGCGCACTGCCCCGCGGCGTTTCCTGTATAGAAAGCCGGGGGCTGGGCGAATCGCAGCGCGCCGCGCTCGATTATCATGCCGGCATCGTCACGCATCGCGCCGAAACGCATATGCTGGGTAGCATGCCGATCCGTTGCCCCGCGTTGCTGGTCCAGGGTCGTTCGGGTGAAGACGAGCGTGTCGGTCAAGGCTGGCGCCGAGTCTGGGAAGGAAGCCGGCCGCGCGACAGCGAGCGTTACCGGCTGTACATCAGGGAATAGAAGCCGCATGTCTCGACTGACGCAAAGTCCCGCCTGGATCGCGCTTGAAGCGCACCGGCACGAAATCGCCGACCAATCCCTCACCGGGTTGTTCTCGGCGGACCCCGGGCGCGCCGCGAGATTCAGCATCGAATGCGGCGATCTTTTCGTTGACTGGTCGAAGCAGCGCGTCACGGACAAGACGATGCAATTGCTGCGGACCTTCGCGGTGCAATCGGATGTCGCGGGCTGGCGAACGCGCATGTTCGCAGGCGATGCGATCAACAACACCGAGAATCGCGCTGCGCTTCATTCCGCCCTGCGCGACGAAGATGCGATCGCGACGGAGGACGTTCGGACGGTGCGTGAGCAGATGCGCCGGTTCGTCGAGTCGGTGATATCGGGTGACATTCGAGGCGCCCGCGGCAAGCCGTTCGCCGCTGTCGTCAACCTCGGCATCGGCGGATCGGACTCGGGACCGCGGCTGGTGGCGCACGCGCTGCACGGCCTCGGAGAATCGGGACTGACTGTCCGCTTCACCGCCAACGCCGATGCGGCCGACCTCGATTACGCGCTGGACGGGCTCGACCCCGCGACGACACTGATCGTGGTTGCCTCCAAGACCTTCGGCACGGTGGAGACGGTCAACAATGCAAGGCGTGCGCGGGAATGGCTTCGTGGCACTCTGGGCGCCTCCGCCGAAACGCACCTTGCCGCAATAACCGCGAATCGGCCGGCCGCGCTAGACTTCGGCGTGGCGACGGACCGGGTTTTCCCGATGCAGGATTCCATCGGTGGCCGGTTCTCGGTCTGGTCCGCAGTCGGCCTGTCGGCGGCCCTCGCACTCGGCTGGAACTCGTTCGAGCGCCTGCTCACGGGCGCCCGTGCCATGGACACCCACTTCCGCACTGCTCCGCTCGAGGCGAACCTTCCGATCATCCTTGCGCTGCTTTCGGTGTGGAACACGAATTTTCTCGGCGCACAGAGCGAGGCCCTGCTGCCGTATTCGGAGCGTCTGCGCGACCTGGTCAGCTGGCTGCAGCAACTCTCGATGGAATCCAACGGCAAGTCGGTTGACCGCGACGACAATCCTGTTGACTACACCACCGCGCCGATCATCTGGGGCGGCACAGGTTCGACCAGCCAGCACTCGTTCCACCAGTTGCTGCACCAGGGCATGCGCTTCGTTCCGGTCGAATTCGTCGTGCTCGCCGACTATGACGGTGACAGCGGCTCCCACGACCTGCTGGTTGCAAACGCGATCGCGCAGGCCGCTGCGCTGATGACCGGCTCCCCCGACGGGCAGCCGCATCGCCGCTCGCCCGGCAACCGCCCGTCTACGACCATCGTGCTGCGCAAGCTCACCCCCGAATCGCTCGGGCAATTGCTTGCCCTCTTCGAGCACAGGACATTCGTTAATGGCGTGCTCTGGAACATCAATTCATTCGACCAGTGGGGTGTCGAACTCGGCAAAGGCATCGCGCGTCGACTGGCCGAAGGACATCCCGGCGAACTCGACCCGTCCAGTGCTGCATTGCTGCGACGCGCTCGCGGCGAGTCCGGCACGCGTTGACTTGATCCGGACCTGCGACTACGCTGCGGCGAACGCGCAGGAAACGATGGCCGCTGGTCCAGCACATCACCGATTATTCCGAGGCAAACGATGAAGCAGCCGATTGACCCGATCCAGCATGCCGAAGCCGCGTCCCGGCTAAGCGTCCCGTTGTTCGAGGAACTGCGCGCGCTCCTTGGCGATCGTGCGACCGCCTCCCGCGGCGTGCGCGAACATCACGGCAAGGACGAGTCCTATTACCCGTATGCCTTGCCCGATGCAGTGGTGTTTCCGCACACGACCGAGGAAGTCCGGGAAGTCGTCAACATTTGCCGGCGCTTCAACACCCCGATGGTGCCCTACGGCGTCGGCTCTTCGCTCGAAGGCCACGTGCTTGCGATCCGCGGCGGGGTATGCGTCGACCTGAGCCAGATGAACAGGATCATCAAGGTCAACACCGAGGATCTCGATGTCACCGTGCAGGCAGGTGTCACCCGCAAGCAACTGAATGACGAGATACGCCACACCGGCCTGTTCTTCCCGGTCGACCCGGGGGCCGATGCCTCGATCGGTGGCATGGCCTCGACCCGGGCCTCAGGCACCAACGCAGTGCGCTACGGCACGATGCGCGAGAACGTGCTCTCGCTCAGCGTCGTGCTCGCAGATGGCCGCGTCATTCGCACTTCCCGTCGGTCAAGGAAATCCGCCGCCGGCTACGACCTGACCCGCTTGTTCGTCGGCGCCGAAGGCACGCTTGGCATCATCACCGAAGTGACTGTCCGCCTGTATGCGATACCCGAGGCAATGTCCGCCGCGGTCTGCTCATTCAAGGACATCGGCGGCGCGGTAAATACCGTGATCCAGACGCTGCAGGCCGGCATTCCGATCGCCCGCAGCGAAGCGCTCTGCGCCCTCACCATGAAGGCACTGAACGCGCACTCGAAGACCGCCTACCGCGAACAGCCCACGCTGTTTCTCGAATTCCACGGCACCGCGGCCTCCGTAAAGGAGCAGGCTCAACTGGTTCAGGAGATCGCAACCGAGCATGGCGGCGAAGGCTTCGAATGGGCAACGCTCACCGAGGACAGGAACCGGCTCTGGTCCGCCCGGCACAACGCCTACTTCGCCTGCCTGCAACTGCGTCCGGGCACGCGCGCGGTGTCGACCGATGTCTGCGTGCCGATATCGCGCCTGACCGAATGCATGCTTGCGACGGCACGTGACATCGACGGCGCATCAATGCCCATCCCGATGTTCGGCCACGTCGGGGACGGAAATTTTCACCTAGTCATCCTGGTCCGCCCGGAAAGCGAAACGGATCTCAAGGAAGCGAAAACCCTGAACGACCGACTGGTGAACCGCGCCCTCGAGATGGAAGGCACCTGCACCGGCGAACACGGCATCGGCATGGGCAAGATCAAATGGCTGATGAAGGAGCACGGGGAAGCCTACGACCTGATGCTTGAGCTGAAGTCTACGTTCGACCCGGGGAACCTTATGAATCCGGGGAAACTGGTCGCAGACGCTGCGTAAGGCGAGTCAACGGGCATTGCGCCCGGCAATGCGCGCTCCATCAAGAAGACCAAGGCGGTACATCCATGATGCCGGGCGACGCCCGTGCCCGGGCGCTCCGCTGAACTGGAGCCGGGATTGCCGGACGTCGGCGCGGCTCACAACTTGAGGAAGTTGTCCCGGTAATACTTCAGCTCTTCGATGGATTCGTAGATATCCGCAAGCGCTTCATGCTTGCCGTGCTTGACCACGCCCCGGGCAATCTCCGGTTTCCACCGACGCGCGAGTTCCTTGAGAGTACTCACGTCGAGGTTGCGGTAATGAAAATACGCCTCCAGCCGCGGCATCCAGCGCGCAAGAAAGCGCCGGTCCTGGCAGATCGAATTGCCGCACATCGGCGAGACCTTTGCCGGAACATGCTCTGAAAGAAAGTCGATCATTTTTTGTTCGACCGTTGCCTCGTCGAGCAGCGATGCCTTCACGCGTTCGATCAGGCCGGAGCGTCCGTGGGTGGACTTGTTCCAGTCGTCCATCGCGTCGAGCGCCGCATCGGACTGCTTCACCACCAGCACCGGCGCCTCGGCGACCGTTACAAGCTTGCTGTCGGTAATGACCAGCGCGATCTCGATCACTCGGTCCGTCTCGGGCAGGAGACCGGTCATTTCCATGTCGATCCAGACGAGATTGTTCTGATCCTTGGGCATGCCGCTCACGCGCTGGGAAACGCGTCCTTGTGTGTAAAATGAGATTGTCGCATAAAGGTTTTTTCCCGAAGTTTTCCCTGAGGCTTTTCCTGAAGGTTTCGGTCGGGTTTTCCCCGACATCCGCCAGCACCGTCCGACGATGACACTATTCGCAATCGCCTTCCTGCTTGCATTGACCCTTGCCACGGCCACCCGCCTCTGGCTCGCAGGCCGGCACATCCGGCATGTCTTCGGGCGGCGCGACAGCGTCCCCGCCGAATTCGAGGGGCGGATCACGCTGGATGCGCATCGCAAGGCCGCGGATTACACGGTAGAAAAGACCCGCCTCGGCCGGCTGGACACGCTCGCGGGCGCCGTCCTCCTCCTTGCTCTTACCTTTGGCGGCGGCCTGCAGTGGCTTTCCGTGGAGATCGCCCGTGCTTTCGACAGCGGCGGCTACGCCCACGGCATCGCGTTGATCGTCTCGGTCGTCGTGATATCGAGCCTCATCGATCTGCCATTCAGCCTGTACCGCACATTCGTCATCGAAGCGCACTTCGGCTTCAACCGGATGACGCTCAGGCTGTTCTTCGCAGACATGCTCAAGCACACCGCGCTCGGCGCGCTGTTCGGAATTCCGCTTCTCGCCCTCGTGCTCTGGCTGATGGCCGTGATGGGTGAATCCTGGTGGCTCTACACGTGGGCAACCTGGATCGGTTTCAACCTGCTGGTGCTGATGATCTACCCGACGGTCATCGCCCCGATGTTCAACAAGTTCTCCCCGCTCGCAGACGAATCACTCAAGGAGCGCATCGAGCGTTTGCTGCAAAAGTGCGGCTTTCGCTCCCAGGGTCTGTTCGTCATGGACAGTTCCAGACGATCCAGCCACGGCAATGCGTACTTCACCGGCTTCGGCGCTGCAAAACGGATCGTCCTGTTCGACACGCTGATTTCACGCCTGGCGCCCACGGAGATTGAAGCGGTCCTCGCCCATGAACTCGGACATTTCTCCCACCATCACGTGGGTAAGCGCATGGCAGTCCTGTTCGCCGCGAGCTTCGCATTCCTCGCCGCCGCAGGGTGGCTGATCGGGCAGGACTGGTTCTACGCATCGCTTGGCGTCGAAGCGCGTTCGACCGCGATGGCGCTGCTACTGTTCTTCCTTGCGGCGCCGCCCTTCCTGTTCCTGCTCAATCCGATCGCCAGCCTTTATTCGCGTCGCCATGAATACGAGGCGGATGCTTACGCTGCTGCGCACGCGAACGCCGCCGATCTGGTGCATGCGCTGGTCAAGCTCTACCAGGACAATGCGGCGACGCTGACGCCCGACCCGTTGCACTCGGCCTTCTACGACTCGCATCCGCCCGCGGTGCTTCGCATCGCGCGGTTGCAGGCGCAAGTCCGTTAAGCCACGTTGAGCACCCCTGCGCGCCTCGCCGGCCAGATCGTCGCTGCGCACGGCAGAAACTATCTCGTAGAACTCGGCGATGGGGCGCTGCTCAAGTGCGTACCGCGTGGCAAAAGCGCCACGCTGGTCTGCGGAGACAGGGTAAGCATCGCGGTGACTTCGCCAGGCGAGGGCGTGATCGAGGCACTCATCCCGCGCACGACACTTTTTCACCGTGCCGCCACCTTGCGGGAAAAACTGATCGCTGCCAACGCAAACCAGGCCGCCGTCATCGTCGCGGCCGAGCCGAGTTTTTCCGACGAACTGGTGGCGCGCGCGCTGATCGCAGCCGAAATCGCAGGCATGAGTGCGCTGCTCGTCCTGAACAAGATCGATCTTGAAACTCAGGCGGCGCTCGCCCGGGTGCGCCTGCAGCCGCTGGTGCGGGCAGGCTATCCGCTGGTTGAGCTATCGGCAAAGGCTTCGGTTGCGCCCCTGATGCCGCACCTCCTGGGTCAGACCACGGTGATGATCGGCCAGTCCGGCATGGGCAAGTCCACTGTCATCAACGCGCTGTTCCCGGACGCCAATGCGAGGACCGACGAGATTTCGCGTTTTCTCGACTCTGGCAAGCATACGACGACGCACACGCGCCTGTACCGCCTGGCCGATGGCAGCGCACTGATCGACACCCCTGGCGTACAGGAATTCGGCCTCGCTCATGTGATCCGAGCCGACGTGGCAGGTGTCATGCCCGACTTCCGGCCCTTTCTCGGCGGCTGCCGGTTCAACAATTGCCGACATCTCACCGAACCCGGGTGCACGGTGACCGATGCGGTGCGAAATGGCGAGATCGACGCGCGTCGCTACGAAATCTACACCCGGATAATTTCCTCTCCCGTCTAGCCCGCGTGAAAACGTTCTATTCGTCGCTCGCATTGCACGAAGTTCATCATCTGAAGAACCTGCTCGAATCGGCGGGAATAGGCTGCCTGCTGAGAAACGAGGGACTGTCCACACTCGCCGGTGAGGTTCCGTTCACCGAATGCGCGGTGCAACTGATCCTGCTCTCCGACGACGACCGACCGGAGGCCGACGCCGTCCTGCGCGCTTGGCGCGCGGGGCCGGGTCGCGGCGCCGCATGGACGTGCACGCGCTGCCGGGAAACACTCGAACACCAGTTCACCACCTGCTGGAAGTGCGGCTCCGAGAGGCCGCCGCCCGCTACCTGACGGCCGACGCGACCCCGAGAAGTATCAGCAGCACCAGCCAGAGCACGAGCGCGCGCCATACGAGGCCAACCGTGCTGTCGAGAAAACCCACATCTGCCTCGTCACCGACGCCTATCTCGGGCCGTTCGACGACATTACCGTCGCGCACATAGGGGTTGCCCAAGCGCACTCCGAGCGCACCGGCACCGCTCGCGAGCACGATACCGATCGCGGGGTCCGGCCAGCGCGACGCCTGCGTACGCCAGCAGTAGATCGCATCCTCGAAATCACCCACGATCGCGAATGCCGCCGCCGTCATCCGCACCGGTAGCCACTCGAGCACGCTGAACGCCCGCGCGGCAAAGCTTCCGAATATCGCGAGTTCCGGAGTGCCCGCCTCGCCCCAGCGCCGGCGGAGATAGGCCGAGAGGCGATAGAGCACCGCGCCGCTCGGCCCGGGAAGAATGACAAACCACACCACGACCGCAAATACATGATGGTGCGAGGCAACCAGCGCCTCCTCGATGGTGAGCCGGACGATCTCCTCGCGGTCGAGATGATCGCAGGGATGGCCGCGCCAGCGGGTCAACAGTTCGCGGGCCCGCACCAGGTCATCCTGCTTGAGCGCGAGATGGATGTCGGTGAAGTGGTGGCTGAACTGGCGAAACCCCATCATCAGATAGAGCACCGCAACATTGAACAGCAGGGCAAGTCCGTGGCTAACCCAGGCGAGCAGCGCGTATATCAGCCAGGAGCCCATGACCGCGGGTGCCACTGCCGCGATCCATCCGATCACACCGTGCTGGCTTTCTCCCGCGTTGAACTGCCGTTCGAGAAAGTCGGCGTAGCGTGCAAACGGGCCAAACACATGGTGCCGTATGGAAAGCGGCCGCCATTGTTCTAGCGCCAGTGCAGCTATCAGGGAGATGAGGGCAATCATTTCGATACGTTTTCGCGTGTCGAAGATACCATAAGGCTCCGGATTTCCCCCGCCCGGTATTCCTCTGACCCCACGTGCTACGCAACAACATGCCTGACGCCAGCGAATTGAAAATAACTCCCCCCTTCGGCTACGACGAAGTGGCGCTCCTGCGCCGCACCGACCGTGTGCGCCTGCCCGATACGAACGCGCCTGCCTTTTGCCGATCGCTGAACGCGATTGCACTGTCCGTGGGTGAATTCGCCGTCGCAAGCCGCGACTATCCGATCGTCTTCGCGTCAGCTGACGGCGTGAGCGGGTTCTCCCCTGTCATCGTCCTCGGGCTCGCCGACGGGCAGAACCTTTTTGTTGACGACCAGGGGCAATGGGCTGCGGATGCCTATCTGCCTGCGTTCGTTCGCCGTTACCCGTTCTGCATATCAAGGATATTCACCGATGGAAAGCCGCAAACCGAGCGCGTAATCTGCGTTGCCCGGTCGCATGTTGATCCCTCCGGTGACACGCTTTACGACGCGGACGGCGTATCAACCCCGCAATGGGCGTCGTATGAGAAATTGCTGTCGGAATTCGAAAAGGATCTCGACTTCACCGCGGCGATGTGCGAACGGCTCGCCAAACTTGGCCTGTTCTCGTCCTTCAAGTTCCAGATCAAGCAGGGTGATGGGACCGGACTGACGCTTGAGGGCATGTACCGGATCAACGAAGCACGGCTGGCTGCCCTGACGGCAGACCAGATCAAGGCACTGGTGAGCGAAGGACTGCTCGGGCGCGTCTATACCCATCTCCAGTCGATCGAAAACTTCACCCGACTCTATTCCCGCGCGATCGCACGCGTTGCCACCGCCGCCACGGGTACCCCGAACGCTTAACAGAACTGCGACAAACCGCGCCGGAAACGCCAAACAGCGATTTCAGGTCCGCAGAAAATTGTAGAAATTCATCACCATCCCGGCAGTCGCGCCCCAGATGTAGTACTCGCCGTAGGGTACGGCGTAGTACTCACGCTGCCAGCCGTTCTGCAGAACGGTATTGCGCTGATGGTTCGTCGGATCGAGCAAATGCGCGAGCGGGACTTCGAATACTTCCGCCACTTCGGACCCGTCCGGCGAAAGCTCGAACAGTCCGGTGACCAGACCCACCACCGGCGTCACCCGGTAGGCGGTGACCGTGACGTACTCGCTCAGCGTGCCCAGCACTTCGACGTGCGAACGTGCCAGCCCGATCTCCTCCTCGGTTTCGCGAAGCGCCGTGGCTGCAGGCGATCCGTCGTCCGGCTCGGCACGCCCGCCAGGGAAGCTGATTTGCCCGCCGTGGTTGCTCAGATGCGCGGTGCGCCGGGTGAACAGCACGGAAAGACCCGCTTCCGGGCGATGCACCACCGGGATCAGGACAGCCGCAGGACGGAGTGCCTTTTCCGGGTGAAAGCGATGTCCGTCTCCTTGAGTGACGGACGATACATCGCGCGTTTCGCCAAAGCAGCGGCGGAGCCAGTCGGGGGTGTAGTGGGAAACGTCGGACACGAATTCGAGTCACCGAAAAACCGATGACCTCCATTCTACTATCCACTCCGAGACGCCTCCCGCGTAACGATTACTGCCCCACCCGAAATTCGCTCAGTCGACCGCCACCATCAAGGCGGTAAGACCAGCACCGACACCCGCGGGCAGCGCATATCGCGCCAGCGCGCCGGGTCGGTCACCCGGCACGAGTTCCACCGGCACCCTTGAATGCTCGAGGACTCCATCTGCGATGGATCCGGTCACCAGGCGGTGCAACGCCGACTTGCGCGCCGCGCCGAAGACGACGCGCGAGATACCCTGCTCCGAGGCATAGCAATCGATTTGCATAGCCGGTTCTCCGACGCGCACCGCAGTAACGCAACGGATGCCCGCCGCCTCGACCTCGCGCTGCGCTTCGGAGAGCGCGGGTCGTGCACGCTCCGCAAGTGCCGCGGAAATGTCCACGGACGACAGGAATCGCGCGCTATGTCGGCGCATCCGCGGTTGAACGTTGAGAATGTGTAATTCGGCGCCGGTGACACCGCGCTGCGCGGCGATCGCGTGCTGCAGTCCGACGCGTGCAGACCGGGAACCGTCAAAGGGCACGAGCACTTTCATGATCTTCTCCGTTTATTGGTCAGAATTTCTGGAATTCGGACAGCGAGACTGCGTTCAGGCACTTATCGCACTGCGCGCCGCCGCCGTGCTGCGGCGCTGCTTCATATATCCCAGCCCGAGCACTCCGGCGATCGCTGCGGCGTACATCAACCAGGTTAGGGTTCTATGCTCATCGAACCAGTCCTTTAGCGCGGGTTCGCCGGTGAGCATCTTCGCTGCCGTCCACGCAAGAACCGCCGCACCGGCGTAGATGATCGAAGGAAAGCGCTCGATCCAGTGCAGGATCAGACTGCTTCCCCAAACGACGATCGGAATGCTTATGGCAAGACCGAGTACAACCAGCAGGAAACTGCCCTGTGCCGCACCACCTACTGCCAGCACGTTGTCCAGGCCCATCACGGCATCGGCAACAACGATGGTTTTCATCGCACTCCAGAAGGTCATTCCTGGCGCAACATCCGCATGCGGATCCCCCCCATCGGGTGAAAGCAGCCTGTAGGCGATCCAGAGCAGTGCAAGGCCGCCCACGACCATGAGACCCGGAATCTTGAGCAGCGAGACGACGACCAAGGTCATGAGGGCACGCACGACAATTGCGCCCATCGTTCCCCACAGAATGGCTTTTTTCTGCAGATGGCGTGGAAGATTGCGCGCTGCGAGTGCAATTACAATCGCGTTGTCACCGGCGAGCACCAGATCTATGACAATGATTGCAGCGAGCGCAGAAAAAAATTCAACAGAAAAGAAATCCATACAATTCCCCCCGATCGGTTTGAAATTCCGGCCCGAAAGCCATCCCGTTCGAGGTCTTGTCTGACACCGGATTGCAGCCGGTGCCTCGCACGCCGGGGCAAAATTGCCCGTGTTGACGACATGCGAATCGCGCACTATTGCGGTGCGCGCTGGACTACTCCCCTGCGAACTCCGGCCAATGCCGGAACACCGCGATTGTTCCGGATCCCGGCGACGGTGATCACGATGAAACGCAATATGCGCATTGCACCTTGCGATGGCGCCATTGCCGCCGGAGATAAAGTCATTGCAAACCGCAATGCAATGCGACTTGCCCGGGCCGAAGAAGCACGGCACACTTGCATCAACCGCAAGGCAGTTTATGCGGTCCCTTCAAAGGGGAGTAGCTTTCCGCAGCAGGGTCGTCATGACGGGTCGCAGTACGTGCCCCGGCCCTGTTGGTAGCAGCGAGGGTTCGCAACACGTCCCGGGCTGCTGCAAGCGAGACCTTTGCCGGCTTGGGCAAAGGCACAGAGCGCGGCCTTGGCCTGAAGAGGTAAAGGCCGTTTTTCTTTTCGCGCAAGGAAAGGAACTTCCCTCATGAAACTCGCCCGCCTTCGTCGGCTCTGCCGTCACGGCACCCTCACACAACTCGCCGTTTTTGAAGCAGTCGCCCGGCACGGGAGCATCACCCGTGCAGCCGAGGAAATGTGCCTCGCGCAACCCACGGTGTCGCTGCAGATGAAGAAACTTGCCGAGGGCGTCGGCGCCCCTCTGCTTGAACCCGGTAATCGCGGATTACGGCTGACCGATGCGGGGCGCGAAGTCTACGCCGCCTGCGAGGATGTGTTCGCTCGCCTGACCGAAATGCAGGATCGCGTAAGTGACCTGCAGACCCGCCCGCCGACGACCCTGCGGATTGCCGCCAGTTCGACCGCGAAGTACTTGATGCCACGCCTGCTAGGCGCCTTCTGGCAGTCAAATCCCGCAGTTCGCATCGTGCTGGACGTCATGAATCGCGCGCGTCTGATCACCCGCCTGCATTCCGGTGCCGACGATTTTTATGTCTTCAGCAACCCGCCGGAAGACAAGTCGCTGAAACTGCACCGCCTTACGCCGAATCCATTGTGTTTCTTTGCCCGACGCGACAACCCGCTCGCCATGAGACCTCGTATCCCGCTCAGCGAGATCGTCGCGCAGCCATTCATCATGCGTGAAGCGGGATCGGGCACCCGGCTCGCGGCGGAGCAGCTTTTTGCCGAACACCGCGTCGAGCCCCGCGCCTGCATCGAACTTGGCAGCAACGAAGCGGTCAAACAGGGGCTGCTCGCCGGTCTTGGAGTCTCGTTGCTGTCCCGGCATGCCATTGGGTCCGAGACGGACCGGGCGGATCTGGTCGAGCTAGAGGTCGAGGGCATGCCGTTGCGCCGGCACTGGTACCTCGCCTACCCGGCGAACCGGGAACTTGGCGAGATGGAAAAGGCCTTCATCGACCATGCGACACGCTGGACCTACGACAGTCGCCCCGAGCTCAGCGAAATGCGCCGGTCCGCTTGAATGACTCCGTGGCCTCGATCAACGCCGCAAGGATGCCCGGCTCCCAGACAGAGTGCCCGGCGTCGGGAATGACCCGGTATCGCGCCTCGGGCCACGCCGCCGCGAGTTCGTGCGCGGTGATCGACGGACAGACCATGTCGTACCGGCCCTGCACGATCACCGAAGGAATCTCGGCAAGCCTGCGCACGTTCTCCAGAAGCGCGTTCGCGGGAAGGAAGATGTCGTTCATGAAGTAGTGCGCCTCGATCCGCGCAAGACCCAGCGCCACCACGTCACCCGCGAAATACGCCACCGTGCCGGGATCGGGCAGCAGTGTGGAGCACGAGCCCTCAAAGGTGCTCCAGGCACGCGCAGCGGGCATGTGCACCGCCGCATCCGGATCCGTCAGGCGACGGTAATAGCTCTTCAGCAGATCCCCACGTTCAGTGGACGGAAGGAAACCCGAAAGGCGCTCCCAGGGTTCAGGGTAGACGGTGCGGATGCCGCCGAGGAACCACTCGATCTCGCTGCGCCTGCAAAGAAATATGCCTCGGAGCACCAGGCCGAGACAACGCTCGGGGTGCGCCTCGGCGTAGGCGATCGAAAGCGTGCTGCCCCAGGAGCCGCCGAACACCAGCCAGCGCCCGATGCCGAGATGGCGCCGCAATAATTCCAGATCGTCGATCAGGTGCGGCGTGGTGTTGTCACGCAGCTCGCCGAGCGGCGTCGAGCGACCGGCACCGCGCTGGTCGTACACGACGATGCGGTAGGCCGCGGGATCGAAAAAGCGCCGGTGCTTCGGCGTGCTGCCCGCACCGGGGCCGCCGTGGAGAAAGACCGCCGGAATCCCGTCGGGATTTCCCGACTCCTCCCAGTACATCGTGTGCAGCGAATCGAGCGCGAGCATGCCGCTTGCGCTCGCCTCGATCTCGGGAAAAAGATCAGCCATGGGTTGGGTCCGCAGGGAAGAAACGCAGGGAGCCTGAATCAGAAATGAACGTGAATCGACCGATTGCAGGCGTCTCTGCTTGTATTTTCAGAAAAATGTTCGACTTTTACCCTCGGAATCAGGGGATGAGTATCGTTGATCCGGTGGTCTTGCGCGCTTCGAGGTCGCGATGTGCCTGCACCGCGTCCTTGAGCGCATAGCGCTGGTTGATCTCGATTTTCACCTTCCCCGACGCGACCATGCCGAACAGATCGCGGGTCGTGTCCAGCAGATCGGACCGCTTCGCGACGTAGGGCATCAGCGACGGCCGGGTGACGAACAGCGTGCCCTTCAGCTTCGCGAGCGAAAACGCCGCGACCGGACCCGAGGCATTGCCGAAACTCACCAGCGTGCCAAAGGGCGAGAGGCAGTCGAGCGAACCGTCAAAGGTGTCCTTGCCCACCGAGTCATACACCACCGGGACGCCTACGCCGCGGGTGATCTCCTTCACCCGTTCGACGAAGTTCTCCTTCGTGTACACGATGACGTGATCGCACCCGTGCGCCTTCGCAAGCGCCGCCTTGTCATCGGACCCCACGGTGCCGATCACGGTCGCGCCGAGCGCTTTGGCCCACTGGCAGGCGATCAGACCGACACCTCCTGCCGCGGCATGGAACAGAATGGTCTGCCCTGACAGGACCTTGAAAGTCCGCAGCAGCAGGTACTGCACCGTCATGCCCTGCAGCATCATCGCCGCGCCGTGTTCGAAGTCGATCGCCTCGGGCAACTTCACCAGACGGTCCGCCGGCATGTTCCGCAGTTCGCAATAGGCGCCGATCGGCCCCGCGCCGTAGGCGACGCGGTCACCGGCTTTCAGTTCGCCCACGCCCGCGCCCACTGACTCGACCACGCCCGAACCTTCGTGCCCCACCACCAGCGGCAGCGGGTTGGGATAGAGGCCTGACCGGTTGTACACGTCGAGATAGTTGAGACCGACCGCACGATGGCGGACCCGGACTTCGCCTGCGCCCGGCGCGCCGACCTCGACGTCCTCCCACTGCATCGACTCGGGACCGCCGGGTTTGTGAATACGCATTGCCTTTGACATGTTCCGCTCTCCTGTTATCACCACGCTACTTGTTTTCTGTCCTGGAAAAATCCGCCGGTCGGTCCGTCATCCGGAAGCAGCGCCAGCCATACCGCCGTATCGGCGCCCTCCTCCACGGTGCGTGTGGCACCTTCGCCGCCCATCCGTGTCCTGACCCAACCCGGGCTCATCGTGTTGACTTTCACGCCGGTTCCCTCGAGTTCCGCCGCGAGGACCCGCGTCAACGCGTTGAGCGCCGTCTTGGATATCCGGTAGGCAGGTGTACCCGCACCCATGCCGGACAACTGAGCCAGGATGCTCGACATGTTGACGACCCGGGCGCCGGGGCTTTTGCGAAGCAGTGGCAGCAATGCCTGAGTGACACGCATCGGGCCGAAGAGATTTACGAGCAAGGTACGCTCCAGCACAGCAGCGTCCATACCATCGATGATCCGCTCCGCGCGATCCGTCAGGACGCCCGCGTTGTTGACGAGAATATCCAGCCGGCCGTGCCGCTCCTGCATCCAGGCGGCAAATGCCTCGATCGAGGCAGGCACGCTCACATCGAGCGCATGGAAATCTGCACCAGCCGTTCTCGCCGCGGCCACGCCCTCTGCAGCATCGCGCGCGGCGATCACCACTTTCACGCCTTTCTGCGTGAGTTGCCTGCAGATTTCAAGACCGATACCGCGATTGCCTCCGGTGACGACGGCGATGAGTGAACCCATGATGTCCTCAGATAAAAAGTGTAAGTACGCCGGTGTATCCATAAAGCCGGTCGTGGGAAATTTCACCGTTGGCGTAAAAGCCGGCAAAAGGAAGCGACGGGAAATAGCGGCCGATCGCCTCCGCTTCGACTCCCTTTTCGCCGAACATGTTCGCGCCACGCGCGACGCAGGAAATGTAAAGCGCGCCCCGTGGCGGCTTGTCGAGGCTGCGCACCAGGCGATCGAGCATGCGGTCGAGATCCTCGAGAGCGGCATCCCGGTCCCGGCGGCAGAACATGATTTCCATGCCGGTCTCGAGGTCCGCGCCCACGGCCACAAGTTTTCTCTTTGCATCGAAGCCGACGATGTTGCGAGCTAGGAAATCTTCGGTGTCCGATCCTTCCACCGGAAATCCTGCGAGGTGCGTCATCGCCGCGCGACGAAGGTCGCGCCCCGCATCGACTCCGATATCCTCCATAAAAACCTCGAGGGCAGGACGCCCGTCCAGCGTCTCGATGACATGCCCCTCGCAGCCTGTCAGCCGATGACGCAGCGGGAACGCCCCGGCGCGGATCGGCGAACATCCCTGCGTGAGTGCGGTCCGGACCTTCACATCCGATGAAAAAACCACACCGGACAATCCGCCTTCGAGCACATCACCGGCGATCTGCACGCTTGCGCAGCGCGAACTGGTGAGCCCACCCGTCAGAAAGCCGCTATCCAGTTTGTGCGACATGTCTTCGATCAGCGAGGACATGTCGGCGGTGTTCGGATCGCCATGCACCACGGCGAAGTCAGCCGCGACCGCGCCGGATGCGGTTTTCTCCGCGCGCGCGGGCGGGCGGGACTTGCCCGAGAACAGACGAAAATCCTGTTCAGGAAAAGCGCCGACCAGGATCGCCATGCCCGGCTCGTCCATGTACTCGGCCCCTACTGCAATCACTCCCATTCCAACGCTGCCGACCCAGTGAGCGATGCCGGTGCGTTCGCGCAACAGATCGAGAATCCCGGCCGCGTTCGGCGCATAGTGGTCGGTGAAGTAAAGAAAACCAAGATTTGCCGCCACCGGCAGGGTGCCGAGCGCCGCGACACAGCGTCCTGCGGCCTCGCGCCAATCGCGCGCTCCCGCATGCGCGCAACGGAACGCAGCGGTCATTTGGGCTTGTTGTCGGCGCCGCCGCCGCCGGAATTCTGCAGCACGCTCCACCAGGCATCCGCAAAGGGATTGCCCCCCGGGGCTGCGCCCGCGGCGGACGGCCCTGCCGGGGATGCGGGCTGGGCTCCGGACGTGGACGCCTGCTGCATGCCTTTCATCGCCGCGAGCGTGGCCTTTTGCATCTCCAGCCCCTGGATGCTCATGCGCAGCAGGTTCAGGTTCAGGTTCAGCCAGTTCTCGACCGAGCGGAACTCGGCGATGCGTTTGTCCAGTTCATCGATGTCCAGCGTGGGCGTGACCATGCCCGGCACAGGCAGCCCCATCGGACTCCAGAGCATCTTCAGAAACTCGAACGGATCGGGTGCAGAGGGTTGGGACATGGGGATTCCACGGACGGTAGCGGGCTGCGGGATGGAGCTCGATCCAGTTTAGATCGCACCTTCGAAAAACTCCAGCACTTCACCGCGTCGCTCGAGCGTATCGCGATAACCCAGATCGACAAGCGCCCTGCAGAAGCCTTCCTCGAACAACAGGTAGCTGGCGAGGTTGGAACCGTTGCGGTTCATAGCGCCGATACCACGCAGCAGGAACCGCACCGACCGGGGCAGTTCCTGCAGAAAGCGCACCGCGATGCGCTCAAGCGGTTGCGAGGGCGAGATCACCAGCACCTTGATCGGGCGCAAGGGAAATCCGGTGTCGCGTACCCTCTCCGGTGCGATGAGGCTGATCGTGCGGTTAATACGCTGCAGGCGCTCGATATCCGCATACAGCGTATCGAGAAAGATGCTGTTGAGTGCATGGCCTGCGATCTGCGCAAGGGACGGATAGATGCCCGAGCGCACCCGGTTGGCATCCGCGGTCTGGCGACCTGTGCCGATCACGAGCACACGGTCTGCGCCAAGATGCAGCGCAGGGCTGATAGGCGCGATCTGCCGCATTGACCCGTCGCCGAAATACTCCCGGTTCAATTTCACCGCGGGAAAAATGAACGGCAGCGCGCTCGAGGCAAGCAGATGCTCGACCCGCAGCGGCATTGCACATCCAAGTCGCTGCGTACGCTCCCAAGCCTCCACACCCGGCCCGCCCTGGTAGAAGGAGACACTCTGCCCCGAGGAATAGCCCGAGCAGGTGATCGCCACTGCGTACAGGGCGCCGGTATCGATGTGCTCCTGGATCCGGCCGAAGTCGAGCGTGCGCGAGAGCAGTTCGCCAAGCGGCGCGTTGTCAAGCAAGGCCGTCGGGCTCGTCCGCGCAAACAGCATCAGCGCGGCGAGCCAGCGCGCGCCGGTTCTCGCGATACCCAACGGGTCAGAGCGGTATACGTGCCGGACGTGGATGTTCTCCCAGACTTCGAGAAGATTTCCCACGGCAACGTCGAAATTGTCCGCATAAACGGCGAGCGTGGCTGCGTTGATCGCCCCCGCAGACGTACCGCAAAGAATCTGGAACGGATTGCGCTCGGGCAAAACCAGCAGTTCTCTCACCGCCTTGAGCACGCCGACCTGGTAGGCAGCACGCGCGCCGCCACCGGCGAGCACCAGCGCCGACTTCGGCTTGGAGTGGTAAGCAGCAGTCATCGCGAACTCATCCCTTGAACTCTGCCCGGAGTAAGGTTCAGACGCTCATGCGGGGCGTGAAAAAAGGCTTATCTGCTCGCGAGTCGCGTTCGCGTCCACGACCAGCAGCGCTGTCATGTTCACCAGACGGCGGACGGTGGCAGACGGCGTCACGATATGCACCGGACGCGCCGCGCCAAGCAGTATCGGCCCAATGGTGATCCCGTCACCGGCGGCCGTCTTGAGCAGGTTGAACGAGATGTTCGCAGCGTCCAGCGTCGGCATGATCAGCAGGTTCGCCTCGCCCTTCAGACGGGTGCGCGGCAATGTCGCCATTCTAAGTTCTTCAGACAACGCGGCATCACCGTGCATTTCCCCGTCGATCTCGAGTTCGGGCGCGCGTTCGACGAGCAACTCAAGCGCCTGGCGCATCTTCTGGGCAGACGGCGAATCGCTGGTGCCAAACGAGGAATGCGACAACAAGGCCACCTTGGGCACGATGCCGAAGCGGCGCACTTCTTCGGCCGCGAGCAGCGCCATTTCGGCAATTTGCTCCGCACTCGGGTCTAGATTGACGTAGGTGTCGCAGATGAACACCGTCCGTTTTGGCAGCATCAGAACGTTCATCGCATAGTAGTTCCGCGCTCCCGCACGCCGTCCGATCACCTGGTCCACGAACTGCAGATGCAGACCGTAGGTTCCGAAGGTGCCGCAGATCATCCCGTCCGCGTGCCCTTTATGCAGCATCATCGCGCCTATAAGGGTGTGGCGTCGCCGCATCTCGATTTGTGCATACTGAATGGAAACGCCGCGCCGCTCCGTCAGGCGATGGTATTCCTCCCAATAGCTGCGATAGCGCTCGTCCCATTCCGGATTGACCAGTTCGAAATCTACTCCGGGCTTGATGCGCAGGCCGTAGCGCTCGATCCTGCGCTCCACAACGGCCGGCCGGCCGATTACGATCGGACGTGCCAATCCATCGTCAACCACGCCCTGAACTGCGCGAAGCACCCGCTCATCCTCGCCTTCCGCATACACCACCCGGCGTTTTGGCCCGAGCTTGGCGGCCGTGAACAGCGGCTTCATGATGAGCCCGGAGTGATACACGAACTGCTGCAGCGAGTCGCGGTAGGCGTCGAAATCGGTGATCGGCCGTGTGGCCACTCCGGAATCGATCGCGGCCTTCGCGACCGCCGGCGCAATCTCGACGATGAGCCGCGGATCAAACGGCTTCGGAATCAGGTACTCGGGGCCAAACTTGAGATTGGTCTCGCCGTAGGCCGCGGTCACCACCTCGGACTGTTCCGCCATCGCAAGATCGGCAATCGCCCGCACCGCGGCGAGTTTCATTGCCTCGTTGATCTGGGTGGCTCCCACGTCCAGCGCCCCACGAAAAATGAACGGAAAGCAGAGAACATTGTTGACCTGGTTCGGATAGTCGGAGCGGCCGGTGGCGATCACCGCATCGGAACGAACCGCCTTGACTTCGTCGGGGCGAATCTCGGGCGTCGGATTGGCAAGCGCGAGGATCAGCGGCTTCGAAGCCATCACCTTCACCATCTCACCCTTGAGAACTCCGCCCGCGGACAGCCCAAGGAAAACGTCCGCACCCTCGATAATGTCGGCGAGCTTGCGCGCGTCGGTTTTTCGGGCGTAGCGGATCTTGTTGTCGTCCATCAATTCGGTGCGTCCCTGCCAGACCACGCCGGCCAAGTCGGACACCCAGACGTTGTCCATCGAGAGTCCGAGGGATACCAGCAGGTCTAGACACGCGAGCGCCGCGGCGCCGGCGCCGGAGCAGACGAGTTTCACCTTGGTGATGTCCTTGCCCACCACCCGTAGTCCGTTGAGAACAGCAGCCCCCACGATGATGGCGGTACCGTGCTGATCGTCGTGAAAAACCGGGATCTTAAGCCGCTCCCGAAGCTTGCGTTCGACGTAGAAACATTCGGGTGCTTTTATGTCCTCGAGATTGATGCCCCCGAACGTGGGCTCGAGCGCCGCGACGATATCGACCAGCTTGTCCGGGTCGAGTTCATTCAATTCGATATCGAAGCAGTCGATGCCGGCGAACTTCTTGAAAAGGACCGCCTTGCCTTCCATCACCGGCTTCGCCGCAAGCGGACCGATCGCGCCAAGTCCAAGTACCGCCGTCCCGTTGGTGACCACCGCGATCAGGTTGCCGCGTGACGTGAGATTGCGTGCTTCCATCGGGTCGCGCACGATCTCTTCGCACGCAAACGCAACACCGGGTGAATAGGCAAGCGAGAGGTCACGCTGGTTGACCATGCCCTTGGTGGGCGCGATCGACAGTTTTCCCGGTCGGGGAAGTCGGTGGTAGTCGAGTGCTGCTTGCTTGAATGAGTCATCCATTGACGGGTCCCCGGCATGTTGCGAACGCCCTGACCGTCCGTCCCAAATTCAGGAGGGGAGGGATCGATGCGGCGATGCGAAGGATTATAGTCGACCGCCCTTGCACGTTCCCGCGCCGGTATGATGCACAAGATTCCTCGCATATCCGGGTTCCGGTCAGGTATTGCCGATACGCGGCTCCATTGAAACTCTGCCCAAGCCTCGCCTGCACGCAATGACGACGACCTACTCCTTTTCCGACCGGATGCGCGAAATCGCGCCGTTTCGCGTGATGGAGGTGGTCGAACGCGCGAGACAACTCGAAGCCGAAGGGAAGTCCATTATCCATATGGAAATTGGCCAGCCCGATTTCGGCGCACCGCGGCAGGTGGTCGACGCGGCGGTTCGCGCTCTTCAAACCTTGCCGCTCGGATACACGACCACGCCCGGCATTCCAGAGCTTCGCGACGCGATTTCCGGCTGGTATTCGCAGCGTTTCGGGGTGAACGTACCGAGAGAGCGAATAGCGGTTACGGTCGGCGCGTCCGGCGCGTTTCTCGCGGCGCTGGGTGCAATGGTCAATCCGGGGGACGAAGTCCTGATGGCAGATCCCTGCTACCCATGTAATCGTCATTTCGTGCGGATGTTCGAAGGCAAGGCGCGCCTGATTCCTGTCGATGACCGGCAAGGCTATCAACCGTCCGCGGCGGATATCGCGCGACACTGGAATCCTGCAACGCGCGGCGTGCTCATCGCATCACCATCTAATCCGACCGGCACGTCGATTGACCGCCCGGCCTTGCGGGCCATCCACTCGTACGCAAAAGCGCGCGGCGCGTACCTGTTAGTCGATGAGATCTACCAAGGTCTGAGTTACACGGATGACGCCTACACCGCGCTGGAATTGAGTGACGATGTCATTGTGATCAATAGCTTCTCCAAGTATTTCTGCATGACAGGATGGCGCCTCGGCTGGATCGTCGCACCCGCGGCTCTGATGCGACAGGTGGAAAAACTCGCACAAAGCATGGTCATCTGCCCGCCGGCCCCCGCACAATTCGGCGCCTTGGCGTGCTTTGAACCGGAGACTATTGCAACACTTGAAGACAGAAGACAGGAATTCCGCAGACGGCGCGACTTCCTGGTTCCCGCACTCAAGTCCCTGGGATTCAAGGTCCCGGTCACTCCCGACGGCGCGTTCTATGTCTACGCCGATTGCTCGTCGTTTTCCAGCGACAGTTCGAACTTCGGGGTCCAACTGCTGGAATCTGCGGGGGTGGCAACCGCGCCAGGGTGCGACTTCGGCGACTACCGTGCCAGCGAACACATCCGATTCGCCTACACGCGTTCAATGCAGGAACTCGAACTCGGCGTCAGCCGCCTGCAGAAATTTCTGCGCGCCGGCTAAGACGCCACAAATCCGCGCTCAGGCCGCAGCCGGCTTCGTCGCAGTCAGGCGTTCGAGCCGCAATAAGGCCTGGCGCATACGTTCCTTTTCCGCCATGACCTTCTGGGCGTAGGTGCCCGTCGAGTCCGACATCGCGCCGGCGTAGGTCTGGAGTCCCGACTCGACGCTACCTGTACGACGGATGTACTCCTTGAGGATTCGCGCACCTACAAGAATGTTCGTCATGGGATCAAGCAGCGCCTGTTCGCCCGCGCTCTCGTCGAACTTGTCCTGATGGTGCTTGGGGATCACCTGCATCAAACCCTTGGCGCCCATCACACTCTCAGCAATCGGATTGAGCCCGGATTCGATCCCCATGACCGCGAGAATGATCAATGGATCCAGACCCACGCGCCGCCCAACAACGTAAGCCGCACCTACCAAAGGTTCCGCTGCATCGAGCGCGACTTTGTAGCGACGCGAAAGATATGAAGCGAGGGCACGATACCTCGGGTCTTCCGAATCAATGACCGGTTCAAAAAGCGCCAGGCCGTCATACCGGATCTGCCCAAACGCTGTCGAGCGATTGTCAGATGATGCCCCCCACGAGCGCCCCAACTGTACTGCGAAGAGAATCACCGCAGCCAGTCCGACAAGTGCGAGTCCGTGGTGCAACATAGATACGAAAGATGAAAACTGGACAGTCAAACATCGCTTCAGGGCGGATGCGTTCATTGCATGCCTCCTATTTGTAACCCGGGAAGGGTCGCAAGGATTTGAGTCTCTCCTGCGCCGAGGAAAAACTTAACTCATTGATTTATTGCGTTTTGGCAGATCAACCGCGCAAGTAGCACGATATATGCCGACCACTGCCGACTGTGTCGATACGACCGTACCCCAACGATCGCCGATGCCGGGCCCCATGGCGCGGGGGCAGAAAGAATTTCTGCTAGGTTCTAAACCGAAACAGTAGTTTAATTAACAAGTTACAGTACGTCAAGCCGCCATACCGAAGTGCAGATTACCTGAATTACATTGCAACGCAACACGGTACGGACTGAGCACCCCGGAAAAACCCGGCTTGCCCAACCTATCGCCTGATAAACTACGCAGGTCTTCGGTAGCCAAGCCGGGGGTGCCATTCTCTACCGAACGTCTGCGGATCAACTCATGTGTGAGCATGAGTTGTCCGCAGTTCGTTCGACACCCGCTTAGGGCCTTGAGCCCGTCGGAAACGGCCAAGCGGCTGCCGGATTCAGCGCAGTCCTTGCGCCAGGCGTCGCTGCGGCGGACGGGGCCGAAGCCACCGAGGTCATCGCAGTTGCCGCCGACTTTACAGCTGGCTTCGCCTTTTTCTTCTTGGCCGGTTTCCTGGCAGCCTTTTTGGCTGCTTTCTTTTTCTTCGCGGGTTTCTTGGCTGCCTTTTTCTTGGCAGCTTTTTTCTTGGCAGTTTTTTTCTTTACTGCCGACTTCTTTGCGGCTTTCTTTTTTGCTACTGCTTTCTTCTTCTTTTTTTTGGCCGGTTTTTTAGCCGCTTTTTTCGCCGCTTTTTTCGCTTTTTTCTTGGTCGCCATGGTATTTATCTCCATCAAGGTTAAAGGAACTACTCACAAAACCGCCCATAAAGGCGCGGGCTATCCAACCGTCGGAGCGAACTCCGACAGGCCGAATCCCTTGCTTCGACTTGCAAGCAAATCCTGGTGAAGGATGTCCGGATCAAAGCGAATTCCGCCACTCCAGACAACCGTCGACAAGTCGGGGGCGACTGACGCCCAAAAGAATTGACTGATATCCCGCCAATCTTCGAATGCACCGATCTCGAGAAAACTCCCGAGAAAATACCTCCCTCAAGCCCGTAATCAAACCGGATCCAAAGCCGATAGTCCGTTGAAGCCTTGCAATCGGTGACACGATGCACTGCCCCTCCTTCCTGCCCATTTCGGCGCGAGTACGGGTCAATCCCAACTGAGAGCGCCTCCGGTCTGGTACTCGATGACGCGGGTTTCGAAGAAGTTGCGTTCTTTCTTGAGATCGACCATCTCACTCATCCACGGGAACGGATTGGTCGCTCCAGGAAACAACGGATCGATACCAATCTGCTGACAGCGTCGATTGGCGACAAACCGGAGATACTCCTTGAACATCGGCGCGTTCAGCCCGAGCACACCGCGCGGCATGGTGTCCTCCGCATATCGATACTCAAGCTCAACCGCCTTCTTGAACAGATCCTGGATTTCGTCACGGAACTCCGAAGTCCAAAGATGCGGATTCTCCAGTTTGATTTGGTTGACGAGGTCAATGCCGAAGTTACAGTGCATCGACTCGTCCCGGAGTATGTACATGTACTGCTCCGCTGCGCCGGTCATCTTGTTCTGTCGGCCAAGCGCGAGAATCTGGGCAAAACCAACATAAAAAAACAGACCCTCCATCAGGCACGAGAACACGATCAGACTTTTCAGCAATTTCTGATCGTTCACTGGAGTTCCGGTCTTGAACGCCGGGTCCGTCAGAGTATCGATGAACGGGATAAGGAACTCATCCTTGTCCCGTATGGATGACACCTCGTGATACGCGTTGAAAACCTCGCCTTCATCAAGGTCAAGGCTCTCGACGATGTACTGATACGCGTGAGTGTGAATCGCCTCTTCAAAAGCCTGCCTCAGAAGATACTGACGGCACTCTGGCGCGGATATATGGCGGTAGGTACCAAGAACAATATTGTTCGCCGCGAGCGAATCAGCGGTCACGAAAAAGCCGAGATTCCGCTTTATGAGTCGCCGCTCGTCCTCTGTCAGGCCGTTCGGATCTTTCCACAGGGCAATATCGCGGGTCATGTTTATTTCCTGCGGCATCCAATGATTCGCGCACGCCGAAATATACTTTTCCCAAGCCCAGTTGTACTTGAACGGGACGAGTTGGTTAACATCCGTGCCACCGTTGATGACCCGCTTGTCTTCCGCCTTGATTCTGCGTCCGGTTGCAGGCGTTGCGGGTCGAGCCACGTCAGCTACAGGTGAAGCCGGAACATATCCGGTCGCCGGTGGCATTCCCAGACTGGGGGCGGACTTAACACCGAGATCATCATCAAACGAAAGCATTCCCTAATTCCTCCGCATTTTCTTATTATTTGGTTCTGCAAATATCACTGGCAAGCCTCGCATTCCGGATTGTCTATGGCGCAGAATTTCGGCTCTTCCGCCGACGCTTCCGCTGCCACACCGGCCGCCCCACCGTCCATGGAGACTGCATTCAACTGGCCCGCCCTGCCAGTCGACTTTTCTGCATGGGTTGCACCCATCGCCCGCAGGTAATAGGTGGTCTTCAAGCCGCGTTGCCAGGCAAGCTTGTACGTCTCATCGAGCTTGCGCCCCGAAGCGACGCCAAGGTAGAGGTTAAGCGATTGAGACTGGTCGATCCATTTCTGACGCCGTGACGCACACTCGACGATCCACGTCGGATCCACCTCGAATGCCGTCGCGTACAGGCGTCGAAGTTCACCGGGAATCCTGTCGATCCGGGCAAGACTGCCATCGAAATACTTCAGGTCCGCGACCATCACCTCGTCCCACAAACCGAGTTCCTTAAGGTCCCGCACTAGATACTCGTTAACGACCGTAAATTCACCCGAAAGGTTGGATTTGACGTAAAGATTCTGGAACGTGGGCTCGATGCACGCCGACACGCCGATAATGTTGGAGATCGTCGCGGTTGGAGCGATCGCGAGGCAGTTCGAATTCCGCATCCCGTGCTTTTTGATCCTGTCCCTCAAGGCCGACCAGTCAAGCGACTCCGATGTATCCACGTCAACGTACCCCCCGCGCTCGTCCTTGAGCAAGGCCAGCGTGTCCTGGGGGAGGATTCCGCGGTCCCAGAGCGAACCCTTGTAGGTCTTGTACCGGCCTCGCTCCTCGGCGAGTTCGGTCGAAGCCCAATAGGCCTGATACGCGACCGCCTCCATCGATTGATCCGCGAACTCTACCGCGGCCTCGGACGCGTAGGGGACGCGAAGCACATGCAGACAGTCCTGGAAACCCATGATTCCCATTCCGACCGGCCGATGCCGCAGGTTTGAATTGCGAGCCTTGGATACCGCGTAGTAGTTGATGTCGATTACGTTATCGAGCATCCGCATCGCGGTCGAGATCGTGGCCCTCAGCTTCTCGTGATCAAGCTTGCCATCCTTGAGATGCGCAACAAGGTTGACCGACCCGAGATTGCACACCGCAATTTCGTCCGCCGAGGTGTTAAGCGTGATCTCGGTGCAAAGGTTGGAGCTGTGTACTACCCCCATATGCTGCTGGGGCGAACGCAGGTTGCAGGGATCCTTGAACGTAATCCAAGGATGCCCGGTCTCGAACAGCATCGACAACATTTTCCGCCACAATTGCTGCGCAGGAACCTTTTTGAAAAGCCTCAACTCACCGCGAGCCGCCTTGGCTTCGTACCCGGCGTAAGCGAGTTCGAACGCCTTGCCGAATTTGTCGTGCAGGTCAGGTGCATCCGCCGGGGAGAACAATGTCCAGTCAGCCCCTTCCATCACCCGCTTCATGAAAAGATCGGGAATCCAGTTCGACGTGTTCATGTCATGCGTTCTGCGCCGGTCGTCGCCGGTATTCTTGCGCAGCTCGAGAAACTCTTCGATGTCCAGGTGCCAAGTTTCAAGGTACGAACACACGGCCCCCTTGCGCTTGCCCCCCTGGTTCACGGCTACAGCTGTGTCATTCACGACCTTGAGGAACGGAACCACACCTTGGGACTTTCCGTTGGTCCCCTTGATATGGGAACCGAGCGCGCGCACCGGCGTCCAGTCGTTTCCGAGCCCCCCCGCATATTTCGCAAGAAGAGCGTTTTCCTTGATTGCGTCGTAGATTCCCTCCAGATCATCGGCAACCGTTGTCAGGTAGCACGAAGACAGCTGCGATCTCAAGGTCCCTGAATTAAACAGCGTGGGGGTCGAACTCATGAAGTCGAAGGTCGAAAGCACGTTGTAGAACTCGATCGCCCTCGCCTCACGGTCAACTTCATTGAGCGCGAGCCCCATCGAGACGCGCATGAAAAACGCTTGTGGCAACTCTATACGCTGCTCGTCGATATGCAGAAAATAGCGGTCGTAGAGCGTCTGCAAACCAAGATAACCGAACTGGTTATCTCTCGACGCATCGAGCACCTTACCGAGCTTTTTCAAGTCAAACGTTGCGAGTTTCGGATCAAGCAGTTCCGCATCGATACCGCGCTTTATGAACTGCGGGAAGTACTCTGCGTAGCGCTTTTTCATTTCAGAGGGAAATACGTCTTCCCCAAGCACTTCGCGACGAATGGTGTTCAGGAGAAGACGGGCAGTTACATAAGAATATGCGGGTTCCTTCTCAAGCATCGAACGCGCGGCGAGAATAGCTGACTTCCGCACTTCCTCCATCGGAATGCCGTCGTACAGGTTCTTCAGCGTTTCCTGCAGAATGAGCTGCGGTTCGACCGACGTACCGAGCCCCTCGCAGGCAGCCGTAATCAATTCCGAGAGGCGCGCCACGTCCAACGTGCGCTTTACCCCGTCTTCGACGACGCTAAGCTTCGATCCCGCCGAGTCTGTGCCCTTCTTGAGAGTCAATTCCTGGGCACGCGCAGCCGCACGTTTTTCCCGGTAAAGAACGTACGCTCTGGCCACTTCGTGCTCGCCTGAACGCATCAGCGCAAGTTCGACCTGATCCTGAATGTCCTCAATATGGAACGTACCACCCGCGGGCTGCCGCCGCATCAGTGCAGATACGACACCATCAGTCAGCTGCCCCGTGAGTTCACGGACTCGCGCCGACGCGGCGCCCTGCCCACCATTTACGGCGA
The DNA here is from genome assembly GCA_947466535.1 of Betaproteobacteria bacterium. Classification (GTDB taxonomy): domain Bacteria; phylum Pseudomonadota; class Gammaproteobacteria; order Burkholderiales; family SG8-39; genus CAMBSA01. Next base: position 20,079 of record CANIEV010000008.1, on the reverse strand, counting down.
GAAAGGCCTTGGTGACTGCGACGGAAATTTTTCCGGGCTCAAGACCAACCACCGCGCCGTTGCGTCGAATAACTTTGTACTGGGAGAGCGCAAATGAAGCGGTGACGCTTGCAGAGGAGGCCTCGACCTGGCCGGAGCCAGGGTGACTCGCGGAAATCGTTGCGTCGGCGGCCATCTGCATAGAAGCTATCTCCTCTGTTCTTCTTGTCTACATCGAAAACAACGAACCCGGAAACATTGGGTCAGCGTTTTTCCCGGTACGTCACGCGCAATTGCTTCCTGACCACAATATATAGTACTTGAAGCGCACTTCGCAACTAATTCTAGTGCTTGCGTTTTCTATGCGCAAGCACAAGTTGAGGAAGAATTTCCGCGACGGATTTTTGTCGGGCGTGCGATTCTCCGCCTCCCCCTCCATGGAGGGCAACATGCGTGCATCCGAATTGGCACCAGCGAAATGATGGTTCCGGACATTGCAAAGTCACGGGAGAAACCAATCGGCGGCGCCTCGCCTGCCGGGAGTTTCGCTGTGACGAGCGCGCGGCGCCGTTGATCGCGCGTCAGCGCGCGCGAATAAGGCCCGCACGGAGGCGCGCCCAGTCGAAGTGAATCCCGGGATCAGTCTTGCGTCCGTGCGAAACATCGCTGTGGGCGACGATGTCGGTAACGGGATAGCGAAGACGAATAGCACGCACCAGGGCGACAAGCGTGAGGTATTGAGATTCGGCAAACGGGACACTTTCCGTTCCCTCCATCTCGATCCCAATCGATCGATCGTTACAACGCGCCCGCCCCGCCCATGAGGACACCCCTGCATGCCACGCGCGCCTGTCACATGGAACGAACTGGGTCAGATGCCCATCGCGGCGCACCAAGAAATGCGACGATACCCTCAGCCCGCGCAGTGCCTCGAAGTATGGATGCGCCGCACTATCCAGCGCGTTAGTGAAAAGATGTTCAATGGCGTCGCCTGCGAACTCACCCGGCGGCAGGCTGATGCAATGAATCACCAGAGCATCCACCGCGGCATCGCCCCTCGAGTCCTGGTTCGGGGAAGAAATCTGGCGCGCGCCGGCAAGAACACCGCTCGCCAGCCAGCCTCGATCGCTCGAAGAGTCAACGCTCAGGAGACCTCCAGGCGTTCCATTCGGTAGCGAAGCGACCGAAAGCTGATTCCCAACACTTTCGCAGCAGCCGTCCGATTGAATCGGGTCTGCTCCAATGCATCCAGAATTGCTTCGCGCTCTATTCGATCAAGGTAGTCCTGAAGGGGCCATTTCCCCCCTCCAGTCGAACTGTCCGCCACGATGGATGGCGGTGAGAGCTGCAGGTCATCCGGCAATATCTCGTCCCCTTCCGCAAGAGCGACCGCACGCTCAAGAACATTTTCGAGTTCGCGTACGTTCCCGGGGAAGTTGTAGCTCGCCAAAACGCTCGTCGCTGCGGCAGACAGCCTGGGCCCGGCGCCGCCAGCGTAGCGCTCCAGTATCACGCCGGCAAGAAGCGGAATGTCCTCGCGGCATTCACGAAGCGGCGGCATTCGCAACTCGATCACAACAAGCCGATAGTAAAGGTCCTGGCGAAATTTCCCCGCCTCGACGCACGACTGAAGATTCTGGTGCGTCGCACAAATAATGCGTACATCGACTGGCTCTTCGGTGGCCGCTCCGACCTTGCGTACCCGCTTCTCCTGAATTGCCCGTAGCAGCTTGACCTGCATGGCAAGCGGCAGATCGGCCACCTCATCCAGAAAGAGAGTCCCGCCGTTCGCCGCTTGAAAAAAACCATCGTGGTCGGCATCCGCGCCTGTAAAAGCGCCCTTCCGGTAACCGAAGAACTCGCTTTCAACGAGATTTTCCGGAATCGCCCCGCAATTGACAGGAATGAAGGGATGATCCCTGCGGGCACCGTTCGAATGAATGGCACGCGCTGCGAGTTCCTTGCCACTACCGGATTCGCCGGTGACGTAGACCGGCGCTTGACTCCTTGCAAGTTTCTCAATCGTGAAGCGCACCGCTTGCATTGCAGCGCTCTGCCCCAGCAGCACGGGCATCCCCGAAGGCGAAAGCGTCGCATGTTGCGGAATTACCAGCGCAGACTTGATCAGTGTGCGCAGCTGCTCAAGGGCGAGTGGCTTGGTCAGATAGTCAAAAGCGCCGCTTTTCAACGCAACGACCGCATTTTCCGTACTGCCATATGCGGTGATCACGGCCACGGGCAGATCCGCACAATTCGCGGATATGTGTCGCACGAGATCTATGCCCTCTCCGTCAGGAAGCCGCATGTCGGTCAAGCACAGATCGAACGTCTTCTCGTCAAGCAAGCGCTTCGCCTCGCCGATCGATCCTGCAGACTCAACCGTGAGCCCCATGCGAATCAGGGACAATTCGAGCAGTTCCCGGATATCGGCCTCGTCATCGACCACCAGCACACGAGCCGAGCCCGTCCTTCGCGAATTGCGCTCGGTGGGACGATTCACGGAGCTATCTGCCAATGAATGCAAAAATCCGCCCCCTCATGACGCTCCAAGTACTCGAGCGAGGCGCCGTTCGCCGCGCAAAGTTCCCGAGCGATATAGAGTCCCAGCCCGGTTCCACTGGAGAATGTTGTGAAAAAGGGTTCAAACAACTGCGATTGAAGTTCTCGGGGAATACCGGTGCCGTCGTCATTGACATGTAATTCTACGCGTGCCCCCCGTCTCTGCAGGGATAGCTTTACGCTGCTTTCGGTCTTCAGGCAATGTCTCCATGCGTTTTGCACAAGGTTCCAAAGTATTTGGTGCAGATGAACCCGATCAAATTCAACCCGCACATCTTCCGGGGCGGAAACGACAAATATTGACGAGGACAAACCTTCTATCTGCACGAACTCGTCGACAAAAGAGCGTAAATATGCTGATAGCGATATCGTCTCGCGCCGCGTACGGTCGCGCCGTGACAATTCAAGAATGTCCTTGACCATTCGATCCAGGCGCTGCGCATTGTCGCGAATGATTCGTGTCAGACGTTCACGTGACTCGCCTCTGCTCTCCTCAACGAGCATGTCCGAGGCATGAGTTATTGCGGAAAGTGGATTGCGGATTTCGTGCGCGATGTTTGCGGTGAGCCTGCCGAGCGCCGCAAGCTTGAGTTGTTGCACATGCTCCTGCTGCTTGGACAGGTCCTCAAGAAAAACGAGCGCGAAACTTCCGCCGCCTACACCAGCCGCGACAAAGCGTGCGCGAACAAGGCGGCCGCTGTCAGGAAACCTCAAGCTGACCGAAGTGTCTCCCGACCCCGAGCGCCATTCCGCAAGGCGGCTGGCCAGTTCTTCGGAATAGCGCGCTACCTGGTCAAGTTCAGGGGCTGCACGCCCAAGCAGAGTGGATACCTGAGGGTTGTGAAGCCGGACCAGATCATTGGCGTCGACCACCATGACTCCATCCTGCACATCCTGGATCACGAGTTGATTGATGCGAAGTTGATCCGCAAGATCGGTGCCTCGCTGACGGGCCACCCGTTCATTGCGAATTACTCGCAGGGCGAGCTGATTCGTAATGAGCGCCGTTGCGAAATACCCGATCGAAAGCAGTCCGGGCTGCAGATAATTCGCCGTGCTGGCATCGAGCACCAGCACCCAGTAAGTTTGCTCCAGCAGGACAGCAATCGACGCAACCGCCGCGTAAAAAAGCAGCAAGGTACCGCGCGAAACCAAAGCCGCAGCCGCCAGCGATATCAGCAGCATGACCCCCAAACCGCTACGGATGCCTCCGGACGCGTGCATGAGAAACACAAGCACCGCTATGTCCGTCAGCATATGTGTGGTCAGTTGCGCGCTGAACCAGGTCGGCCACCGTCGCATTGCCACTTGGAATACCGCGGCCAGTCCCAGCCAAGCGACGTTGGCGTACAGGAACATGCGGAAATTGTCGCTACCGAGCGCGAGGATGTCCCGGTAGAAGAGCAGCGCCAATAAAAACAGCGCCGCTATGGACAACCGGTATGCATTGAAGTAACGGAGCGACCTCCAGAATGTATCGCTGGTGTCGCCATCGTTCGATGCGGCTGGCACAAACTCGGTCAATTCGCCACCGCGAAAGGTCTCATCGTGCACCGAGACGACGGTGCTCCTCACAGCAGAAAAAGAGGCCATCCGCCGTTACAGCCTCGCTTTGAGGCGTGTTCAATTTGCAGTGAGCGCACGAGACCATTGCCTCAACCGGACGGGACGACTGCCGCGTCCGGACACCGGAACGCTTGAGTCCATGCAACAGAATCCAGATCACGACGATCGCAATGATGAGAACTGCTATCTTGCCCATTTGAGCCTGATGCAAGAATTCGACGGACTCGGCAACCGCAACGGACCAAAGCGCCACTGAAAACAGTATTCGCCATCCGCTGCCAGAATTTGGTCGGGGTGAGAGGATTTGAACCTCCGACCACTGCGTCCCGAACGCAGTGCGCTACCAGGCTGCGCTACACCCCGAGATGTGATGAAAACTGGCTGGAAAAGATCGTTATCAATCACTGCAGCCATTCGGCTTCAAAAGAAAACCTGCGATCTTTCGAGGCTGCTGATCAATATCTCCGCTCGACGGCGAAGGAAGCTAATTCTAGCAGACATTGTTTGTGGTTTGAAGGCGGCAGTGACTCTATTGCGCTGCACGCCAATGCCGCCTCGCCCGCTGCTCGGGTACGAACCGCATTCAATGCCCCGGTTGAATTGATGGCATCGAGCACCTTTTGAAAGTCTGTGGCATCTCCGTGCTCGATCGCACGACGGACCACAGTTGCCTGCTCCTGCGTCCCGTGCTCGAGCACATGAATCAACGGAAGGGTCGACTTGCCCTCTGAAAGATCGTCTCCAAGATGCTTTCCCGTCTCCGCCACGTCGCCTGAATAATCGAGTACGTCGTCAATCAGTTGAAACGCAGTGCCGAGGTGCGCCCCGTACCGGGCCATTCCCTCCTCAACCATAGGCGGCACACCGGAAATTATCGCCCCAAGACGGGCCGCTGCCTCAAAAAGCCGCGCCGTCTTGCGCTGTATGACGTCAAAATATTGGGACTCATCAAGGTCCGCGTTCCGTGCGTTGATCAATTGCATGACCTCACCTTCGGCGATAGCGTTGGTCGCGTCGGCAAGAACCTCCATCACTCTCATGCTGCCGACGCCCACCATCATCTGAAACGCGCGCGAATACAGGAAGTCCCCGACCAGAACGCTGGCCGCATTCCCGAATTCCGCATTGGCCGTGCGCTTGCCACGCCGAAGCGATGACTCGTCCACGACGTCATCGTGCAGCAATGTCGCGGTATGAATAAATTCAACGACTGCAGCCAATTCGAGATGCGCCGTGCCGCGATAGCCCCCCGATCCCGCTGCCAGGAGCACCAAAACGGGCCTCAAACGCTTGCCACCGCTGCCGATTATGTACTCGGCAATCGTTCGCACCAAGACCACGTCGGAGTCCAATCGACAGCGTATCAAGGCATCAACCGCCTTGATATCTGCCTCAATCAGTTTTTGGATGGTGTCGAGCGGCAAGGCAGGCTACGGAGGGTGGGGAAGGGAAATATTGCAGACCGTCAGAATATCATGGAACCGTTTGACGTCCTGTCCCCGAAACATGTATAATTTTTGGTTTTCGGGCTTCGCGGAGCACACAAATCATGTACGCGGTCATCCGCACCGGCGGCAAGCAGTATCGTGTCGCAACGGGCAACAGAATCAAGGTTGAGAAACTTCCTGCCGATGTCGGCGCCGAAGTAACCATTGCTGAAGTCCTCGCCGTCGGCGAAGGCGAAGCGGTGAAACTCGGCACCCCCCTGCTCGCGGGGGCAAATGTAACTGCCAAGATCGTATCTCACGGTCGTGACGACAAAGTCAGAATATTCAAACTGCGTCGTCGCAAGCATTACCAGAAGCATCAGGGACATCGCCAATCGTTCACAGAAATCGAAATCACCACCATCAGCGGCTAAGTAAAAATCACCGTTGCTGGTAATGATTTACACGAAAGGAATATCTCATGGCACACAAAAAAGCGGGCGGTAGCTCCAGAAACGGCCGCGATTCCAACGCAAAGCGTCTCGGTGTTAAGCGTTTCGGTGGCCAATTGGTCACTGCAGGATCAATTATTATTCGACAGCGCGGTACTCGCGTTCATCCGGGTCACAATGTAGGCCTTGGCAAGGACCATACTCTCTTCGCAAAGATCGACGGGCACGTACAGTTCGGCACCAAAGGCCCGGCAGGCAAATCGACCGTAAGTATTCTTCCGGTCTAAAGGGCTAAGTTCCCCCTTGTAAAGGGCCCTGGCCGAAGTTCGGCGGGGCCCTTTTCATTTATTACTTATGAAGTTCATTGACGAAGCGCGAATCGAAATTCATGCCGGTAACGGCGGGGATGGTGCTGTCAGTTTTCGACGCGAAAAATTCATCCCACGCGGCGGACCCGATGGTGGAGACGGCGGTCGAGGCGGAAGCATATTCGCCATCGCCGATCGCAATATCAACACGCTCGTTGACTATCGCTACGCACGAATTCACCGCGCCAAGAACGGTGAGCGCGGCATGGGCGCCCAGTGCAACGGCCGTGGGTCAGACGATATCTACCTAAGAGTTCCGGTTGGAACGGTTATCGCGGATACGATCAGCGGGGATCACCTTGCCGACCTTAATACACACGGCGCCACCGCGCTCTTGGCCAAAGGCGGACGCGGCGGGCTGGGAAACGTCAATTTCAAAACCAGCACAAATCGCGCGCCGCGAAAAGCCACTCCAGGCGAGGCAGGCGAATCGAAGGTCCTCGGCCTAGAACTAAAGGTTCTGGCAGATGTCGGGCTGCTCGGCTTGCCGAATGCAGGAAAATCAACCTTTATCCGATCGGTGTCCAGCGCCCGCCCGAAGGTCGCCGACTATCCGTTCACAACGCTACATCCGCATTTGGGGGTCGTGCGCATCGATACTGATCGGAGTTTCGTCATTGCAGACGTTCCCGGACTCATCGAAGGCGCAGCGGAAGGCGCCGGTCTTGGTCACCAGTTCTTGAGGCACCTGGCGCGAACTCGCCTGCTTCTGCACATTGTGGACATCGCGCCCTTCGCCCCAGACGCCGACCCTGTTCAGGACGTCAAGGCAATCGTCAGCGAGTTGAAAAAGTATGATGCGGCCCTGTACGAAAAGCCGCGCTGGTTGGTCATAAACAAAATTGATCTCGTCCAGGACGACGAACGCGAAGCGCGCGTGAAACAGTTTCTCAAGAAGCTGCGTTGGCGTGGCCCTCAATTCACGGTATCCGCCATTTCCGGTCACGGCTGCAAGGATCTGATGTTCGCGGTAATGACGTTCCTTGACGAGCAAGGGCGTGGAGACTAAGCATCGTGATCAAGGATGTGACCCGAATAGTCGTTAAGGTCGGAAGCGCTCTTGTTACGAACGACGGGACTGGCCTCGATGTATCCGCAATCGCAGGCTGGGCCGCCCAGATCGCGAAACTGCACTCGCGAGGACTTCAAGTGGTTCTGGTATCAAGTGGCGCCATAGCGGAGGGCCTCCAACGTCTTGGCTGGCGAAATCGCCCCAGCGCAATTCATAAATTGCAGGCTGCCGCGGCGGTCGGTCAAATGGGACTGGCGCAAGCGTACGAGTCCTGCTTTTCAGTCCACGGCCTGCATACCGCACAGGTACTTCTTACCCACGCGGACCTTGCCGACAGGCAACGCTACCTGAACGCCCGCTCTACGCTTCTGACGCTCTTGAACCTGGGGGTGGTGCCTATCATCAACGAAAACGACACCGTGGTTACAGAGGAAATCAAGTTCGGTGATAACGACACGCTCGGTGCACTGGTCACAAACCTTGTGGATGCAGGTGTCCTGATCATCCTCACCGACCAGGCGGGACTGTTTACCGCGGATCCGCGAAAGGATCCTTTGGCCAGATTGGTGTCGCGAGGAGACGCCGGTGATCCAAGTTTGGAAGAAATGGCAGGCGGCGCCGGGTCTACGATCGGTCGCGGTGGCATGATTACAAAGGTGCTCGCCGCCAAGCGCGCCGCGCGAAGCGGCGCCCACACGGTGATTGCCTCCGGACGGGAACCGGATGTACTGAGCAGAATTGCCGACAACGTACAGCTCGGAACATTCCTGCGCGCGCAAACGACCCCTTTGGGCGCCAGGAAGCAATGGCTCGCAGACCATGTTCAGATCATCGGAAGATTGACCTTGGACGCCGGCGCTACAAGAGCCATCACAAAAGAAGGCAAGAGCCTTCTGCCCATTGGCGTCATCGACGTATCAGGAAATTTCGAGCGCGGCGCAATCGTCGCATGCGCCGGGCCAGACGGGACGGAGATCGCCCGGGGACTTGTCAACTACGGGTCAGCCGAGGCGAAACGGATCGCCGGCAAACCATCATCGGAAATCGAGTCGATCCTAGGCTATATCGACGACACTGAACTCATACACAGAGATAATCTTGTTGTGACGTAGACAACAAGTAAAGGATTCACCGATCCGGATGGCCACCACGCCGAAGGGCCGAAACCGCCTCAGAAACGCTCCGCACAATCTGACGTTTCGGACAGAAATAATAGTCCGCCAGTGCCACGTGCTGAATGTTGACCTGCATTCGAGTGATCGGAACCCAGTCGGAGTTCCGTGCTTTCGACCAGACACTATCGGGATGGCCAAACCCATAGAGCTTACGATCCCGAGTGGTACAGCGAATCCCTTCGAAGCTCACATTCAGCGCACCACTCGGACTTTTCGCAACTAGCGTATATCTCACGACACCGTCGCCCCCAATGCCGATGGACTCAGTGTCCACAAAAAAATCGAAGCCCGATGCAGCGCCAAGGTCAATTCGTGCAAGATTTTCCTGCCGAGGATAGGCGGGCAATTGCGCTTGTTGCTCTTCCCAAGCCCGCTCCTCGAAGTCCGGAGTGTAATCAAACTTTGGAACCGGTTGCGAGAGAGCTGAAATCGGATACCCCGCAAGCCAGATCAGCAGTGCACCGCCAACAGCGTTCGACCAGCCGATCCGCGTCCAAGCAATTCCCGGAAGTGCCGGCTTACGCAAGGTCGTTCACCAACGATTCACGAACACTCGACGAAACGAGTATTGAACTTTGATATGCGGAATGATCGACGCCGATATCCAGACTGTCACCTGATTTTAGGCGTGTAACCATCTCCGGCGTGAGTTCGAAACGAAGAAAATGTACAGCCGAAGTCTTCTCAGCTGTCTCGCGATCGAGATCCTCGTCTGCTATAGCCCAAACTTTTTCGAAACCGTCAACTTGAAGCCAAACCCGGTCTTCGATCCCGATAAGTTTCCCGAGCCACACTGCCCTTTCGTCTGAATCCGGAAACTCTAGCATCATCGTTACTTTGAAGTTACAGCCATCCGGAACAAGCGGGTTATAGGCTTCCAACTCATTCAAAATCCCAGAATCTTCGAACGTCCGCTCTGCACGCAACATTTCCTGCACTTGATACCTGACGGTAAGTTCGTCTTCAAAGTGCAATGTGACATGAGTACCAAGCTGAACCATGCGATTGCGCTTGTGTTCAATTACCTTTCGCCGAAATTCCGCGCGCTGCCCCGCATATTCCTCAAGGGAAAGCAAACTCGATCGCTCGATTTTTCTTTTCATCGGTGACGTCATTCCTACTGTCATAAGTCGTATGCGATTCGAAGCAGGGAGAGCGGGTGCTCACGCCTCGCGGGCTGCCGTTTTTCGCCATCTAAGGACTCAATGCCTTGCTCAATATGGCGGCCTGCAATCGGGCAATCAGAACTGATGAAATCCGGCTCACATTCAACCATCTGACGAAATACCGGTCGACCGATTTTCATTGAATTAGAAAAATATTCGCTCTTAACGCCCCAGGTACCATCGTGCCCCGCACATCGCTCCACGGTCGTCACGGACGTACCAGGAAGCATCTGCAACATTTCACGGGTCTTCTGTCCCACGTTCTGCACCCGCGAATGACAGGGAATATGATACGCAACCTTACCTAATGGAATCTTGAATTCCGTTTTCAAAAGTCCGTCACGATGTCGCATGACGAAGTACTCAAACGGGTCAAACATCGCCTTGCGAACTGCAAGCACATCCGAGTCGTTCGGAAACAGAAGAGGAAGTTCCTGCTTGAACATTAGCGTGCAGGACGGGACAGCAGTGAGAATTGCGTAGCCTTCACGTGCGAGTCCTGAAAGAACCGGAATATTGATGTTCTTCAGCTTTTCCACGCTGTCCAAATCGCCCAGTTCGAGCTTAGGCATTCCGCAGCATGCCTCCTTCTCTACAACCACGTATGGAATATCGTTGTGATCAAGGAGTTTTAGAAGGTCATGACCCAGTCCGGGTTCGTTGTAGTTAACGTAGCATGTTGAAAATATAGCGATTTTCCCTGGCGTGGAAGCTCCGTTCCTAACATCGACTTGCCGACTTTTCGCCGCCTTGGATCTGAACGTATGCGGACTGTATGGGGGTAGCCGGCGGTCCTTATGAATACCTATCGCCTTGTCCATGACTCCGCGCACGTTGACGTTGCGATTCAGCGCATTGACGGTCTGCGCAACTACCGGGATGGCAAGCAACTTGCCGAGTGCATCCGTTGAGGCCAACAACGTGTCACGGAAACCTGTTTGTCCTTTCTTGAATTTGACCGCTTTCGCGCGAAGCATCGCATGTGGAAAGTCCAGGTTCCAAGGATGCGGCGGAACGTACGGGCATTTCGTCATATAGCAAAGGTCGCAAAGATAGCATTGGTCTACTACCTCCCAATACCTCTTCTTATCGACGCCATCAACTTCACCGCTTGCACCCTCGTCAATCAAATCAAAGAGTTTCGGAAATGCCGTACAAAGCGAGACGCAACGCCGACAACCGTGGCAAATATCGAAAACACGCTCCAGTTCGCCAAGCACCTTTTCCTCGCTGTAGAACTCGGGGTTCTTCCAGTCCAACGGATGACGGGTCGGCGCTTCGAGATTTCCTTCTGTTGCCATTCTGGCGCTCCCTAACAAGGCGATGACGAAGCAAAAAAAACGCGCCGGCGAATCAAATTCGCGCGGCGCGCAATTTAGTCGAAAGCTCAGGTAAGCGAATCCAGAGCCTTCTGGAACCGGTTGGCATGCGAACGCTCGGCTTTTGCCAGCGTTTCAAACCAATCGGCGATCTCTGAAAACCCTTCGTCACGTGCGCTCTTGGCCATGCCCGGATACATATCTGTGTACTCGTGCGTTTCCCCGGCAACCGCCGCTTTAAGGTTCTGCGAGGTAGATCCAATCGGCAGATCTGTCGCGGGGTCACCTACCGTAGCCAAATAGTCAAGATGGCCATGTGCATGGCCCGTTTCACCTTCTGCCGTGGAACGAAACAATCCGGCGACGTCCGCCTGACCTTCAACGTCAGCCTTGTTTGCGAAATACAAATAACGACGATTTGCCTGCGATTCGCCTGCAAAAGCCGCTTTCAGGTTTGCGTGCGTTTTAGAACCTTTGAGTTGCATAAGCTAAGCCTCCTTGAAGTAAAACAAACAACGATGGAAAACCAAGATATTAGAATAGTTCTAATGTTTAGATTCGATTTAATTCTATATCCTGCCATACAAGGCAGTCAAAGCCGACAAAGGAGAAATCTGTCGTACTCAGGACCGCGCTCGATCGGTTGATGCGTCCATCTGCTTGCTGCGCCGATCGCGCTCAAGAAACCTTGAGAGCTCAGTGAGCGCCTGATGGTACACATCCCGTTTAAATTCAATGACGGAATCAAGGGTAATCCAGTACTCGTTCCATCTCCAAGCATCAAATTCTGGCTTCGTAGATGCACGCAAACATACGTCGCAGTCCCGGCCAATCAGTCGCAACAAGAACCAAATCTGCTTTTGCCCTTTATAGTTCCCTCGCAAATCACGGCGAATCCACTGAGCGGGCACATCGTATCGTAGCCAGCCACGGGTACGACCCAAGATATGCACATGATTCGGTAGCAGCCCCGTCTCTTCGTGCAACTCCCTGTACATCGCCATGACCGGCGACTCTCCGTGCTTAATTCCGCCCTGAGGGAACTGCCAAGAGTGCTCCCGTAGTCGCTTGCCCCAAAAAACTTCATTGCGCCAATTGCAAAGGATAATTCCGACATTGGGGCGATAGCCGTCTTTGTCAAGCATGTCGGCCTCGCTAATCTAGATTCTTTCATTCTTTCACAAATCGAGAGTGATTTGAATTCGTTGCAACCCTTCAGACATCAAGCTGACGTGATGGTTCGTTTACAATAATTCATTCCTTTACTGACACTACCATGCGAGTCTCAAAGTACTTTTTAACCACCCTCAAGGAAGCACCCGCCGACGCCGAAGTTGTCAGCCATAAATTGATGCTCCGCGCAGGACTGATTCGACGACTTGCCGGAGGCGTATATACGTGGCTGCCTGTCGGGCTTAGAGTGCTGAGAAAGGTCGAAGCGATTATCCGAGAAGAGATGGACAGGGCTAATGCCATCGAGCTTTTCATGCCCGCTGTCCAACCGGCAGAACTCTGGCAGGAGTCTGGACGTTGGCAAAAATACGGGCCTGAATTACTCCGATTCTCAGACCGACACAAGCGAGAGTATTGCATCGGCCCGACGCACGAGGAGGTCATAACCGATATCGCCAAAAGAGAAATTCGTAGCTATCGCCAACTTCCCGTGAATTTTTACCAGATTCAAACGAAATTCCGCGATGAAATTCGACCGCGATTCGGGGTGATGCGCGGTCGGGAATTCACGATGAAGGATGCATACTCGTTTCATGTGTCTGCGGATGATCTTGAGCGCGAATACAAGAGCATGTACGAGACATATCACCGCATATTCCGCAGATTGGGTCTCGATTTCCGAGCCGTAGCTGCAGACACGGGCACGATCGGCGGCACCGGATCACATGAGTTTCACGTCCTTGCGAAGTCCGGAGAAGACTCCATCGCCTTCTGCGCCACGTCTGACTATGCAGCGAATGTTGAACTCGCAGAGGCGATCCCGGCAAATTCAAAAAGAGAGGAACCCAACCAGACAATTGCGAAGGTTGCGACACCCGGAAAAACGCGCTGTGAAGACGTATCCAATTACTTACACATCCCTTTGACGAATATGGTCAAAGCTATCGCGATCATGTGCGAAAGCGGATTCAAACTGATGCTATTGAGGGGAGATCATTCATTAAACGAAATCAAGACTGCAAAACTGGATTCAATCAGAGAGTTTCGATTCGCCACCGACGCAGAAATTGAGAGCCATCTCGGCTGCCAACCGGGATATATTGGCCCGGTTGGTGTTAGCTCTGCCGTTCGCGTCGTGGCCGATCGGGCGGTTGCGTTGATGCGCGACTTCACGTGCGGTGCAAACGAAAATGAGCACCACCTTTCGGGGGTGAATTTCGCTCGAGACCTGCCGGAACCCAGTCAAATTGCAGACATAAGGAATGTTGTTGAAGGTGACCTCAGCCCGGACGGTGGAGGAGTACTGTCCATCGCCCGGGGAATTGAGGTCGGCCACATTTTTCAGTTGCGCAAGCGGTACTCAGAGGCAATGAATGCAACTTTTCTCGATGACACTGGACACCCACGCCATTTTGAAATGGGGTGTTACGGCATCGGCGTTACACGAATCGTTGGTGCAGCCATTGAACAGAATCACGACGAATTTGGTATCGTTTTCCCGGATGCGATCGCTCCTTTCCGCGTTGCAATCGTAGCAATTGGGCTCGGGAAAAATCCTGCGGTACGTGCGTGTGCGGAAAAGCTATATACGGATTTGCTGACGCTTGGCGTCGACGTATTGTTTGACGATAGGGACGAGCGACCAGGAATCATGTTCGCTGACATGGAACTTCTCGGCATTCCACACAGGGTAACGGTGGGAGAACGCGTCCTAAAGGAAGATGCCGTCGAATACAAAAACCGTCGTAACGGAGAAGTACGAAAGATCGCGACAGACGACATTTTCTCTTACCTGAAAACCACAGTGTGCTGAGAAAGTTTCTTTGCATATTGGTAGCGCTTTCCGCGGCAGCTGCTGCGACTTCTTCGCTTGCTGGCCAGCAGATTTACGAGCCACTTTCCGCACAGGTTCGGGCAGGGCTGGCGTCGGAGATTTCAGATAGCCCTGCTCCGAGGCACGGCTTTTCTGATGCGATTGAGGCTGCCAACTGGCTCAACGAAATGTCGGGTCGCCTGGAAAGACGATTATCAGATTACCGCACCCGAATAGATTTCTTGCGAACGGTCCACTACGAAGCGACTCGCGCGGGGCTAGATCCACAGTTGATCCTCGCGCTGATTCAGATTGAAAGTAATTTTCGGAAGTTCGCGGTATCCACCGCCGGCGCACGCGGCTACATGCAGGTAATGCCGTTCTGGATAAAACTCATTGGCAGGGCAAACGACAATCTCTTCAACTTTCGCATTAACCTGCGATACGGGTGTGTAATCCTTAAACACTACCTGGAAGTGGAAAACGGAAATCTTAGCCGGGCACTCGCACGCTACAACGGCAGCCTAGGAAAAACGGAGTACCCGAACCTCGTCTATTCCGCATGGCGAAATAATTGGACTTACGGCATTCGATAAACACGCCGCCCGTCCCCGACTTACGCAAGTGGCTATTGCCGAGTCCAAAAGGTGCTGATGGTATTTTGAATTGAAATTGCAGCTTTCTTTGGATCAGGCGCATTCCGAATCGGGCGTCCGACGACAATATAGTCCGCGCCATTTACAAATGCTTGCGCTACATCGACCGTGCGCTTCTGGTCATCGATAGAAGTGTTATCAACAGGGCGAATTCCCGGCGTAACAACCAGAATTTTCCCCCCAAGTTCGTAGCGAATCATCGGCGCCTCTAGCCCTGATGAAATAATACCGTCGCACCCTGCTTCCAAGGCTCGTCGCGCACGAGACAACACAAGTCGCTCGATATCGCACTGGAATCCAAGATCATCGAGATCACCCCGATCCAGGCTAGTCAAGGCGGTAACAGCGAGAATTTTTACGTCCCCTTTCTCCTTGCCCGCAGCCTCCAGAATCGCCTGATTGCCGTGCACCGTCGCAAAAGTCACTCCGCGATTGCGAAGCCCTCGCACGGCTCCCTTCACCGTTTCCGGGACGTCAAAAAATTTCAGATCAACAAATACTTTTTTTCCTCTGGCGACAAGCCATTCGAGCAACTCGAAATAGCCACCCGCCATGAAAAGCTCAAGGCCTATCTTATAGAAACCAACCGAAGACCCAAGCGTATCAACAAAGCTGCGCGCTTCCCCTGAACGACTGAAATCCAGGGCAACAATGAGTCGATCACTTACATCGATTTCGCACCTTCCCGCGCCCCTCGAATCCATGGAGTATCCGTCTTGAAGATGATGTTTTACGAAGGTGCCCAGTTCTACGCGTGCTTCCGATTCCACCGCGCAGTGACGCCGCCAGATTTCATCAAGGAACCCGTCGAAATCGCCTTAGCAGCCAAAATGCATACCCTGAAAGTCCGTATGCGACAAAAAGCAAAAACAGAATCGTTGGAGGACTCGTGGACACCAAGACGAGTGCGAAAACGATCGCTAAAACGGCCCAGAAAGGAACGCTCCTCCTCAGATTGAAATCCTTGAAACTATAGAATGAGACGTTCGTAACCATCGAAACACCAGCAAATAGCGTTATCGCCAGCGCGAGCCCGCGAATAATTTCCGCCCTGTCGATGCCAAAGTCATCGACAACCCAAACAAATCCGGCGCAAAGCGCCGCTGCCGCCGGGGATGGAAGACCTTGGAAATATCGCTTGTCAATGATTTCGATATTCGTATTGAAACGTGCCAATCTAAGCGCTGCACCGGCGCAATACACAAACGCGACGATCCATCCCAAGCGACCGAACGAAGTCAATGCCCATTCGTACATCACCAACGCCGGAGCCGCACCGAAGGAAACCATATCGGAAAGGGAGTCGTATTCCGCGCCGAACGCGCTTTGAGTCCGCGTCAGGCGGGCAACACGCCCATCCAAGCCGTCCAAAACCATAGCAACAAATATAGCGATCGCCGCATGCTCAAACCGCTGATTCATGGCTTGAACGATTGCGTAAAAACCGGCGAACAACGCAGCTGTCGTAAAAAGGTTGGGCAACAGGTAAATGCCCCTCCTGCGAAATTCGCTACGAATTTTCGGTGCGTTCGTAATTTCAGCCTCGGCGGTGGCCGTCGGATATCCGCTCAATAAGGAGCAACACGCGCACGCTCCCCTGATTTATTGCACAGAGTCATTCTTTCACCCCCGCAAATTGATCGAGAGTACCGGTCAAACTGGCCACTCGCCATTTCAAGAAATCCGCGGCGCAGATACGAACACACGGCAATTCCACGATTTCCAAAAAAATCCGAAGGGGACAAAGTCCCCTCGCATGATCACGGCTGCGTCTCCTAATTCTTGCTCGCATCCACCAGCCGGTTGCGCCGAATCCAAGGCATCATAGCGCGAAGCTTTTCTCCTACTACCTCGATCGGATGACTAGCAGTTATCCGTCTCCTCGACAACAAGGTCGGCGCTCCCGCCTTGTTCTCCAGTATGAAATCACGCGCGTACTCCCCAGTCTGGATCCTTTGCAGCACACCACGCATCGCGTTTTTTGTTTCTTCGGTGATGATCCTAGGGCCGGTGACGTACTCGCCGAATTCAGCATTGTTGGAAATTGAATAGTTCATCGTTCCGATTCCGCCCTCGTACATCAAATCAACAATGAGCTTGAGCTCATGCAAACATTCGAAATACGCCATCTCGGGCGCATACCCTGCCTCCACCAACGTCTCGAACCCGGCTTTTACGAGCTCCACGCAGCCTCCACAAAGGACTGCCTGCTCGCCAAAAAGATCCGTCTCAGTCTCTTCCTGAAATGAAGTCTCGATTACTCCCGCCTTGCCACCGCCGATGGCCGCGGCGTATGACAGCGCAACGTCGCGTGCTTTCTTCGACGGATTTTGGTACAGGGCAATTAGCATCGGAACCCCACCACCCTGCGCGTAAGTCGATCGAACCGTATGACCGGGCGCCTTTGGGGCAACCATCCAAACGTCGAGATCAGCCCTCGGCTTTACCTGTCCGTAGTGGATGTTGAAACCGTGAGCGAAAGCAAGAGACCCGCCCTTTTTCAGACTAGGCTCTACGTCTCGTTGATAGGTCTCGCCTATGTTTTCATCGGGAAGCAGCATCATTACGATGTCGGCGCCCTTTACTGCTTCGCCGACTTCCTTGACGGTCAAACCGGCCTTCTTGGCCTTCTCCCAAGACGCACCGCCCTTGCGCAAACCCACGGTGACCTTGACCCCCGAATCATTCAGGTTTAGCGAGTGAGCGTGCCCTTGAGAGCCATACCCCACAATAGTGACTTTCTTTCCCTTGATCAGCGAAAGATCAGCGTCTTTGTCATAAAAAATTTTCATTTTTCCCTCTCAATAAATTTCTTGGCACGGATCCGTCTATTTTCAAAAATATCTGTTCAGAAAAAAACTCCGAACCCGAATCTAAACTTTCAACGTCCTCTCGCCACGCGCAATTCCAGAAGCGCCAGTTCGCACCGTTTCCAGTATTAACGCGCTATCAAGCGCAAGGAGAAAGGCATCCAATTTCGCACCGGTGCCAGTCAACTCTATAGTGTACGTACCGTCAGACACATCGATAATTCGCCCACGGAAAATCTCAGCAAGCCTCCGGACTTCTTCGCGATCCTTGCCTGACGCGCGAGCCTTAACCAACATCAACTCGCGCTCGATATGGGCCGATTCAGATAAATCAACAACTTTAACGACCTCGATCAGCTTGTTAAGTTGTTTGGTGATCTGTTCCACGACATCGTCGGACCCAGTCGTGACGACTGTCATCCTGGATAGCGATGCATCTTCCGTCGGAGCAACCGTTAACGACTCGATGTTATAGGCACGCGCTGAAAACAATCCGGCTACACGTGACAATGCGCCGGCTTCATTCTCGAGGAGAATTGAAATGATATGCCTCATGAAACTCCTCGCAGTCTTCCTTAGATTTTTCCGACCTGACTATGGTATGCCACCGCACTACGACGGAGCGCTGCTGATCCTGTCAGCGCACGCAAGATTTACCGAATGTTTGGGGCGTTTCGTGCCGATCCGGTCAAAGTTCCTCGGCCAGGATCATTTCCGATATCCCCTTGCCGCCGGGCACCATCGGGAAAACGTTTTCCTTTTGATCGGTAATGAAGTCCATAAAAACCAGTTCGTCTTTTCTTGCCAAGACCGTCCGCAACGTTGTCTCGATATCAGCGGGCTTGTCGACCTTGACGCCAGCATGCCCGTAACCCTCGGCGAGCTTAACAAAATCGGGTAATGCGTCCATATAGGACTCGGAGTATCGATTCCCGTGAAAAAACTCCTGCCACTGGCGAACCATGCCCATATACCTGTTGTTAAGATTCACGATCTTTATGGGCAAACGATATTGCTTGCAGGTCGAAAGCTCCTGTAAGCACATCTGAATCGATGACTCACCGGTAACACATACGACCGTAGCCCCTGGGTTCGCAAGTTGCGCACCGATAGCTGCCGGAAGCCCAAACCCCATCGTGCCAAGACCACCGGAGTTGATCCACCGACGTGGGCGGTCAAACTTGTAAAATTGAGCCGCAAACATCTGGTGCTGACCGACGTCTGACGTGATGATTGCGTCTCCACCGGTAACTTCATACAACTTCTCGATGACAAGTTGCGGCTTGATTATTTCGGATGCCCGGTCAAAACGAAGACAATCCTTCGCCCGCCACAATTCGATCTGAGCCCACCAAGCCTTAAGGGGTGCGGGATCAGGCCTATCGCGTCCGCCTTCAATCAAACGATAAAGATCCTCCAGAACGTCGGGCACATTCCCCACGATAGGAACGTCTACCTTGACACGCTTGCTTATCGATGAAGGATCGATGTCGATATGAATTATTTTTCGTTGAACTTCGGCGAAGTGTTCCGGGTTTCCTATGACTCGATCGTCAAATCGCGCCCCGATGGCCAGCAACACATCGCAATTCTGCGTTGCCATATTGGCTTCGTAGGTGCCGTGCATTCCAAGCATCCCCAAAAACAAGGGATCCGTCCCAGGAAAGCCGCCAAGTCCCATCAGGGTATTCGTTACAGGGAATCCGAGGAGGCGAACCAATTCCGATAGTTGCGGAGCAGCATCCGAAAGGACTACGCCACCGCCGGTGTAGATCATCGGACGTTTCGCTGCCAGCAACAATTGCGCGGCCTTTTTTATCTGCCCCGGATGTCCTTTCACGACCGGACTATAGGAGCGCATCGCAACGGAGGCGGGATACTCAAATTCACATAGCGCCGTCGTGACGTCCTTCGGAATATCCACAAGGACAGGACCAGGCCTGCCGGTTTTTGCGATGTAAAACGCCTTCTTGATGGTCCCGGCAAGGTCCC
Source organism: Betaproteobacteria bacterium (assembly GCA_947466535.1). Classification (GTDB taxonomy): domain Bacteria; phylum Pseudomonadota; class Gammaproteobacteria; order Burkholderiales; family SG8-39; genus CAMBSA01. The sequence continues at coordinate 612 of CANIEV010000008.1, read as the reverse complement.
GAACGTCCTTCACCAGGAAATTATGCTTGACACACGGCCTCGTGATACCAATCGCATCACACTCTTGGAACGAATCCTGCCCGATCGCGTGAGTCGGAACCTGCCCGGATATGATCACCATGGGAATCGAATCCATGTATGCAGTCGCGATTCCGGTAATCGCATTGGTTACACCCGGGCCCGACGTAACGAGACACACGCCGACTTTTTGACTCGCTCGCGAATAGCCATCCGCTGCATGCGCCGCGCCCTGCTCGTGCCGCACCAGAACGTGCTTTACCTTATCCTGCTTGAAGAGTTCATCGTATATGTAGAGCACCGCCCCGCCTGGGTACCCGAATACATATTCCACACCCTCTTCCTGCAGACAGCGGATTAGAATTTCCGCTCCGATCAATTTCATCTTTGAGTTTTTCCGGTTTGTTTACGACCAACCTCTTAGCGTAAGCGGTCGGCCAAAATCGGTCAAGCGCTTAGCGTACCCTTATCAGGCGAGTTGCCCCGTTTATTGATACCATCCTGCCCGCATCTAAGATGAATTCTGGGTCTTTTGCCGCAACTCATGAAGGGCAAACTTCTGGCATCCAGTAATGAACTGTCGGCATTTTTAGC
>CANIEV010000007.1 GCA_947466535.1 Betaproteobacteria bacterium | reverse complement strand
GTGTTCTACTCGACCAATACCCGGCGACCCGACGGCTTTGACGCGGGAAGCTGGCGCTGGAAGAATTCCCGCGAACTCGAGAACGTCGAGGAGGAAATCGGCGGCAACGAGATCGTGGCCGAGATCGCGCCCGCGCCGCAGGACGTGGTGCTGCTCAAGACCAAGCCGAGCGCGTTCTACGGCACGCCGTTCAATTCCTTCCTCGTGGACCTCAAGGTCGATTCGCTGATCGTGACCGGCGTGTCCACCAGCGGGTGCGTCCGCGCGACGGTGATCGACGCGTTCTCGAACAACTACCGGGTCGCAGTCGTCGGCGAGGCGTGCTTCGACCGGGTACAGGTCTCGCACGCGATCAACCTGTGCGACATGCATGCCAAGTACGCAGACGTGGTCGATCTCGAGGAAACGCTCGCGTTCATCGAATCGCTGCCGCTCGGGCTGTTCGATCTTCCCGGGGGCGCACCTGCTCCTCGCACGGCGCCCAAGTGAGCCACGGAGCCGATTGACACGTGAGCAAGCCGACACTGACTGCGGCGTTCTGGCGCTACGACCGGACCCAGCCGCTGATCGACGGAAGGATAGCGCCCGAAGGATTCGGGCTGGATTGCAGCATCCTGCGTCCCGAGGAAGCCTTTGCGCTCGCCTTCGGTGACGCACCGTTCGACATCACCGAAATCTCCCTCAGCAACACGCTGAGCACCCTGTCGCAGGGACCGCTTCCGTATCTGCTGATTCCGGTGTTCCCGTCGCGCACCTTCCGCCACGGCTCGATCTTCATTCGCACCGACCGCGGCATCTCGCGCCCCGCCGATCTCGCGGGCAAACGAGTCGGGCTGCAGGAATACGACATGACTGCCGCGGTGGTCATGCGCGGCATGCTGCGCGATGACCACCGGCTGGACACGAACTCGATCCACTGGTGCGTGGGCGACAGCGTGCGGACCAAGAGCCTCGAATTCCCGCTTCCCGTGAAGCCGCCCGGGCTGGTCATGAACATCCTGCCGGAAGGTCGAAGCCTCGAGGATCGCCTTCTTGCCGGCGAGATCGATGCGCTTATCTCGCTTCGCGAACCCGCCGCGCTTCGATCGGGCGATCCGCGTATTGCACGCCTGTTTCCGGATCCGGAAGCCGCCGAGCGCGACTGGTTTCACCGCACCGGCCTCTTCCCTATCATGCACGCGGTTGGCGTGAAGAGAGCGCTTATCGAAAAGCATCCCGGACTTCCCCGCGCGCTTTACCGCGCCTTCTGCGAAGCCAAGGACCTCGCGGTGGAGGAACTTGCCGTCATCCAGGCGCCGAAGGTCACACTACCTTGGATTACCTCCGAGTTGCGGCAGACCCGCGCGCTCATGGGCGATGACTTCTGGCCCTACGGCATCGCAGCCAATCGAAAGATTCTGGAAGCCCAGATGCGCTGGTCCCGCGAAGACGGCCTGCAGGCGCGCCCGGTCAGCCTCGAGGAACTGTTTGCGCCGGACATGCTCGGCACCTGAACGCCCGCTGCTGCAAACAGCGTTAGGCTCATCTATCAGGCCGGCTTGGCGCCCAAACGAAACTTGACGTAACTGCCCGGCGCGTCCTCGATCGCGGGCAAGCCGCCCTCGCCCGGTATCCGCGCCGGCACGCGCGCATCGCCGTTCACGGTACTGATCCACGCCTGCCAGTCCGGCCACCAGGAGCCTTCGTGGCGCTCGGCTGATGCCTGCCAGGCCTCAGGCGTCTCGGGCATCGCGTCATTGGTCCAGAAGCAGTACTTGTTTGCCGCCGGCGGATTGACCACGCCCGCGATATGCCCCGAACCGCCGAGGACGAAGCGCACGCCGCGGCCGTTCTTTGCATTCGAGCCGAGGATTCGCGCGCCGAGATAGGTCGACTTCCACGGCGCGATATGGTCCTCGACGGTGGAGATGAAATAGGCGGGCACCTTCACCTTTCGCAGGTCGAGCGACACGCCCCCGAGCTTGATGCCGCCCGGGTCCTTGAGCGCGTTCTTCAAGTACATGTTGCGCAGGTAGAAGCTGTGCATCTTCGCCGGCATGCGGGTGGAATCGGAGTTCCAGTAGAGCAGGTCGAAGGGAAAGGGTTCGCGGCCGAGCAGGTAGTTGTTGATCACGAATGACCAGATAAGATCGTTGGCGCGCAGCATGTTGAAGGTGCCCGCCATCTCCGAGCCCTCGAGGTAGCCGCGCTCGCTCATGCGCCGCTCGAGTGCCTGCACCTGCTGCTCGTCGATGAACACGCCGAGTTCGCCCGGAATCGAAAAATCCAGCAGCGAGACAAAGAAGGTCGCGCTCGCGACGCGCGTGTCCTTTTTCGACGCCATCCAGGCGAGCGCACTGCCGAGCAGCGTGCCGCCGAGGCAGTAGCCGATGACATTCACCTCACGCTCGCCGGTGGCGCGCTCGATCGCATCCAGCGCGGCAAGCGGTCCCTCGAACATGTAGTCGTCGAAACCCTTGTCGGCATGGCGCCGGTCGGGATTCACCCAGGAGACCACGAATACCGTGTGGCCCTGCGACACCGCCCAGCGGATGTAGGAATTCTTTTCGCGCAGGTCGAGGATGTAGAACTTGTTGATCCAGGGCGGCATGATCAGCAGCGGCCGTTTCGCCACCGTGTCGGTCATCGGGGCGTACTGGATGAGTTGCATCAGGTCGTTCTGGAACACCACCTTGCCAGGCGTGGTGGCGACATTGCGCCCTACCTCGAAGGCACGTTCGTCGGTCATCGAGATGCGCAGGCTGCCGTCGCCACGCTCGATGTCCTCGAGCAGGTGCGCGAGGCCCTTCACCAGGTTCTGCCCCCCCGAATTGAGCGTCTCGCGCAGCACCTGCGGGTTGGTGAACACGAAGTTCGAAGGCGCGAGGGCGTCGATGTACTGGCGGGTGAAGAAATCCACCTTGCGCTTGTGCTCCTCCGTCAGCCCCTCGGTGCCCGCCACCGCCTCATGCATGTTTCGTGCGGTGATCAGGTACGACTGCTTGATGTAATCGAAGAGGAAGTGATTGCTCCACTCCTCGTCCTTGAAGCGGTTGTCGCCCTTGGCGGGCGCGGCCACCGGCGCCACGTTCTGCCCGAGCAGGCGCAGCCAGGAGTTCTGCCACAGGTTGGCGTAGTCCCAGAACATCTTGGCCTGTGTCTCGGCCACTTTCCACGGATTGGAGAGCATGTTGCCCCACATGTCCATGAACGCCTTGGCGACGCCGAATTCGTCCTTGAACTGCGCCGCGAGGTCGGGGCCCTTGCCCTCGGCCTGGCGCTTCATGAAGTCCTCGAGGAGGCGGCTCGACTGCTGCGCGACCTCGGCGAGGATCTTCGCCGTCTGCTCCGGATCGTATGCCTTGCCTGCGTCGCTCACTGCCTGCCCTCCGTCGCCTTCTCCGCCGACTATCGCCCGGCGCTGGAGTAGCGTAACACCCCATCATTACCGATCGTGCGCACCACCCGCCCCTCGGATTCGAGCAGGTGCAGGTGCGCCATGGATTCGCCCATCGCGAAGAACATCTGGTGCGCATCCAGCGGCCGGCGAAACAAGGTCGGGATCACCTCGGCCGCTGCGGTCGGGCCCTTGCACGCCTCCACCACTTCGGCAAGACGCAGGTCGTGGTGGTGCACCAGCTGCGCCACCCTGTCGCGAATGCCGCGGAAGGGCAGGCCGTGCGACGGCAGCACCAGGGTGTCCGCCGGCAGCGCGGCCTGCGCGCGGGTCGAGTCGAGAAACAGCTTGAGCGGATTGCCGAGCGGCTCCACCGCCTGAACGCTCACATTGGTGGTGATCTTGGGCAGCATCATGTCGCCCGAGATCATCACATCCTCGTCCTCGCAATAAAGCGACACATGCTCGGGCGAGTGGCCATAGCCCACCAGCACGCGCCAGTCGCGCCCGCCGATCGACAGCACCATGCCGTCCAGCATCCGCGAGTAGCTGTTCGGAAAGTCCTGCACGTGCTTGCGGAAATGCTCGCCGCGGGTGCGCATCTTGGTCTCGTTCTCGGCGGTGAGCCCGTTGCGCCGGTACATCGCAAGGATCGCTTCCAGGTCGTAGCCGGCGCGCGAATCCAGTACCGAATGACAGGCGAGGTACTCGGTCTGCGCGATCACCATCGGCGCGTTGAAACGCCGGGTGAGCCAGCCCGCGTTCCCCGAGTGGTCGGGATGGTGGTGGGTCAGGATAACGCGCGAGACCGGCCGCGATCCGACGGTCGTGGCCAGCGCCACATCCCAGTACTTGCGGGTGTCCTCGTTTCCAATCCCGGTGTCCACGATCACCCAGGAATCCCCGTCCTCGAGCAGCCACAGGTTGATGTGGTTCAGCGCGAACGGCAGCGGCATGCGCAGCCAGTGCACCCCCGGGGCGATGGCGCGGACCTCGCCGGGTTCGGGCGGGGTGGCATGCGGATACTGCAGGACGGATTCGGGGTTCATGAATGCTCGCGAGTTCAGGAAAAAAGCCGCAGGAATCGGCGGGGAATGGACGAAAATGAGGCCGCGTCGGCGGGAGTAGAATCCCGGTTCGCTGATTGCGAAACACGCCGCGCGCCCCGATTTGTTCCCGGAGGGCGGAAGCCGTTTCGCAGACACCTGACCGGCTGCCCATTCTCGCAAAATCGCCCCCGATGCGCCAAATGGATAACAACCCTGCCGAAAGTGTGGTCGGCCCACGAACAAACGCAGCAACAAGCGCGCGAACCGGCGCCCTTGCCTGCCATCCCAACTGGGGAGCCCAAGCATGAACGACCTGCCCGGCCTGAGGTTTCCGCTTCCCGAGGAAATCGCGATGCTGCGCGACACGGTGCGCGACTTCGCCGCCGCGGAAATCGCGCCGCGCGCCGCAGTGATCGACCGCGACAACGACTTTCCCGCCGATCTCTGGAAAAAGCTCGGCAGCCTCGGCCTGCTCGGCATCACCGTCGGCGAGGACTACGGCGGCACCGCGATGGGTTACCTCGCCCACATCATCACCATCGAGGAAATCAGCCGCGCCTCGGCCTCGGTCGGTCTTTCCTACGGCGCGCATTCGAACCTGTGTGTAAACCAGATCCACCGCAATGGCAGCGAAGCGCAGAAGCGCAAGTACCTGCCCGGCCTCGTCTCGGGCGACCTGGTCGGCGCGCTCGCGATGTCCGAACCCGGCTCCGGATCGGACGTGGTGTCGATGCGCACCCGCGCCGAATACCGCAAGGGCAAGTACATCCTCAATGGCAACAAGATGTGGATCACCAACGGCCCCGATGCCGATGTGCTGGTGGTGTACGCCAAGACCGACATCAACGCCGGCCCGCGCGGCATGACCGCGTTCCTGATCGAGAAGGGCTTTCCCGGCTTTTCCACCGCGCAGAAGCTCGACAAGCTCGGCATGCGCGGCTCCAACACCTGCGAGCTCGTGTTCAGCGACTGCGAGGTACCGGAGGAGAACGTGCTCTCGGATGTCGGCCGCGGCGTACACGTGTTGATGAGCGGTCTCGATTTCGAGCGCGCAGTGCTCTCCGGCGGACCCCTGGGCATCATGGCCGCCTGCATGGATGCGGTTCTGCCCTATGTTCATGAGCGCAAGCAGTTCGGCCAGGCCATTGGCGAATTTCAGCTGATGCAGGGCAAGCTCGCCGACATGTACAGCACCTGGAGCGCCTGCCGCGCCTACGTGTATGCGGTCGGCCAGGCCTGCGATGCCGCACGCACGCCGGACGATGTGCGCGCGCTGCGCAAGGACGCCGCGGGCGCCATCCTCTACTCCGCCGAGAAGGCAACCTGGATGGCGGGCGAAGCCATCCAGTCACTCGGCGGCATGGGCTACATCAACGACTCGCCGACCGGGCGCCTCTGGCGCGACGCCAAGCTCTACGAGATCGGCGCCGGCACCTCCGAGATCCGCCGCTGGCTGATCGGCCGCGAGCTTTTTTCCGAAACCGCCTGAGGAGACGCGCATGGCCGACATGTTCGACACCGCCCGCGGCACCGTGCACGCCTGGCAATGCGACCATATGGGCCACGTCAACGTGCGCGCCTACGGCGAATTCTTCGAGGAAGCCTGCTGGCAGCTGTACAACCGCATCGGCATCACGCCCTCGATGCTGCGCAGCACCGCGATCCACATGGCGGCGGTGCAGCAGAACACCAGCTACAAGCGAGAACTGCTCGCGGGCGACGTGGTCTCGGTGCGCTCGGGCGTGCTCGAGATGCGCGACAAGGTGCTGCGCTTCGTGCACGAACTCGTCAATGATGAAACGGGTGAGGTCTGTGCCACCTCGGAATTCACCGTCGTCTGCCTCGATGCAAAGGCGCGCAAGTCGCGCGCCTTCCCGCAGGACATCCTCGAGCACGCACGTAAGCTCATCGTCGACCCGACGCCGACCAAGTAAGGGAGTCAAGCATGCTCAACGATCCGATCGTCATCGTCTCCTCCGTACGCACGCCGATGGGCGCGTTCCAGGGAGATCTCAAGAATTTCGCCGCGCCCGAACTCGGCGCCGCCGCGATTCGCGCAGCGGTCGAGCGTTCCGGCATCAAGCCGGAACAGATCGACGAGGTGCTGATGGGCTGCGTACTGCCCGCAGGCCAGGGCCAGGCCCCTGCGCGGCAGGCGAGCCTCGGCGCCGGCCTCCCGCTGTCTGCAGGCTGCACCACGATCAACAAGATGTGCGGCTCGGGCATGAAGGCCGCGATGCTCGCGCACGACGCGCTTGCCGCCGGCACCAACGAGATCATGATCGCGGGCGGCATGGAATCGATGACCAACGCGCCCTACCTGATGCCCAAGGCGCGCGCCGGCTACCGCATCGGCCACCAGCAGGTGATGGACCACATGTTCCTCGACGGCCTCGAGGACGCCTACGAGAAGGGCCGCCTGATGGGGAGCTTCGCGGAGGACTGCGCCGGCAGTTTCTCCTTCAGCCGGGAAGAACAGGACCGGTTTGCGATTACCTCGCTCGAACGCGCGCAGAAGGCCAACCGCGAAGGCTGGTTCGCCTGGGAGATGACGCCGATCGCGATCAAGGCGGGCAAGGACGAACGCTTTGTCGAAAACGACGAGCAGCCCTTCAAGGCCAACTTCGACAAGATCCCTATGCTCAAGCCCGCGTTCCGCAAGGACGGCACCGTCACCGCGGCGAATTCGTCCTCGATCTCCGACGGTGCCGCCGCCCTCGTGATGATGCGCCGCTCGCACGCCGAGAAGCTCGGCCTCGCGCCGCTCGCGGTCATCGTCGCCCACTCCACCCATGCGCACGAACCGGCGCTGTTCTCCACCGCGCCGGTGGGCGCGATCCGCAAGATCTACGAAAAGACCGGCTGGAGTGCGAAGTCGGTCGACCTCTACGAGATCAACGAAGCCTTCGCGGTGGTGACGATGGCGGCGATGAAGGAACACGCCCTGCCCCACGACAAGGTGAACGTGCACGGAGGCGCCTGCGCGCTTGGGCATCCGATCGGCGCCTCGGGCGCGCGCATCCTGGTAACGCTGATCGGCGCGCTGCGCAAGTACGGCGGCAAGCGCGGCATCGCGAGCCTGTGCATCGGTGGCGGCGAGGCGACCGCGATGGCGATCGAGATCGCGTGAGCCGGATTTGCCTGAGTCCGAATCACCTTAATTATGCCAAATCCAATATCGGGATCGCCCGCTTTCAGGCGCTGGCTATAGGGTTTTCAGAGAAATGTTGAAGTTTTTACCCATTACCCGAACCCGATGATCCTGAGCGCCGAACAGGAACAGGTGCGCGACTCGGTGCGCGAGTTCGCGCGCGCCGAGCTCGCGCCCGGAGCAGCGCAGCGCGATCGCGAAGGCCAGTTCCCGAGCGAGGCGCTGAAGCGTGCGGCGGCGCTCGGCCTGTTCGGCGTCACCGTGCCCGAGACCTGGGGCGGCGCGGGTCTGGATACGGTATCGCTCTCGCTCGCGCTGGAGGAAATCGCCGCCGCGGACGGCGCCGCCTCTACCATCCTGTCGGTGAACAACTCGGTGGTCTGCGGACCGCTGCTCGCCTTCGGCACCGATGCTCAGAAGGCGCGCTGGCTGCGACCGCTGGCCTCGGGCGCGCTGCTCGGCTGCTTCTGCCTCACCGAACCGCAGGCCGGGTCGGACGCCGCCGCGATCACCGCATCGGCACGACGCGACGGCGAACTCTGGGTCCTTGACGGCACCAAGCAGTTCATCACCTCGGGCAAGAACGCGGACATCGCCATCGTGTTCGCGGTCACCGACAAGGCAGCGGGCAAGAAAGGCATCAGTGCCTTTGTCGTGCCCACAAACACCCCCGGCTATGTCGTCGCCCGACTGGAGGACAAACTCGGCCAGCGCTCCTCCGACACCGCGCAGATCGTGTTCGACAATTGCCGCGTCCCCGCGGACCACCTGCTTGGTGCCGAGGGCACGGGCTATCGAATCGCGCTCTCCAATCTCGAGGGCGGGCGGATCGGCATCGCCTCGCAGGCGGTGGGCATGGCGCGTGCGGCGCTCGAGGCAGCTGTTGCCTACGCGCGCGAACGCAGACAATTCGGCAAACCGATCATCGAACATCAGGCGGTCGCGTTTCGCCTTGCCGACATGGCCACGCAGATCGAAGCCGCGCGGCAAATGGTTCATCACGCCGCCGCGCTGCGCGACGCCGGTCGGCCCTGCCTCAAGGAAGCCTCGATGGCCAAGCTCTTTTCCTCCGAAATCGCCGAGCGCGTCTGCTCCGATGCGATCCAGATCCACGGCGGCTACGGCTATCTCGCGGATTTTCCGGTGGAGCGGATCTACCGCGATGTCAGGGTGTGCCAGATCTATGAAGGAGCAAGCGATATCCAGCGCCTGCTCATCGCCCGCGGGCTCACAAGTCAATGATCCACGGCCTCTCTCGCGACAGGCTTGGGGGGCCACGGGGGGGAGGCGTCGCCCCCCCCGGTACCTTCCCCTTGAAGGAGCAAGCGATATCCAGCGCCTGCTCATCGCACGACAGCTCATCGGCGGCTAAACTCCGCCTGAAGGAGGCACCATGGCAGCACCGATCGAGTTCTATTTCGACTTTTCCTCGCCCTACGGCTACGTCGCGTCAGTGAAGATCGATGCGATCGCGGCAAAACACGGCCGCGAGGTGCTCTGGCGCCCCTACCTGCTCGGCGTGCCGTTCAAGAAGGCAGGCATACAGCCGCTGGTCAACGTGCCGATGAAAGCCGAGTACTCGCTTCGCGACTTCGCCCGCAACGCACGCTTCCACGGCGTCGAGTACAAGCATCCGACACGCTTTCCCACCGGCACCACCGCTGCGGTGCGCGCCTTCTACTGGATCGAATCCACCGACGCGGCCAGGGCAAAGGCTTTCGCACAGGCGCTGTTCCGTGTCTATTTCATAGATGACCGGGATATCTCCGATCCCGAGACCAGCGTGGCGGTATCCGCCACGCTCGGGTTCGCAGCGGACACGGTGCGCGCGGCGCTTGCCGACGACGCGGTGAAGAACCGCACCCGCGAGATCGTCGATGCGGCGGTGGCCAAAGGCGCCTTCGGCTCGCCTTTCTTCTTCGTCGACGGCGAACCGTTCTGGGGCTCGGACAGGCTGGACCAGATCGAGCGCTGGATCGCCACCGGCGGCTGGTGATGACGATCAAACTCGGGGCACTCTGCGTGTTCTGCGGCGCCAATCCCGGCGCGCGGCCGGAATACGCCGCCGCGGGTGAAGCGCTCGGCCGCCTGCTCGCCGAACGCGGCATCGACCTCGTCTACGGCGGTGGCAGCATCGGCATGATGGGCTCGGTCGCGCGCGCGGCGCTTGCCGCCGGCGGGCGCGTGATCGGCGTGATCCCCGAGCGGCTGGAGCGCAAGGAACTCGCGCAAAAAGGGCTCACCGAGCTGCACGTGGTCGGCTCGATGCACGAGCGCAAGGCGATGATGGCAGACCGTGCGGATGCCTTCGTCGCCCTGCCCGGCGGCTACGGCACGCTGGAGGAGTTCTTCGAAGTGCTCACCTGGGCGCAACTCGGCTTTCATCCCAAGCCGGTGGCGCTGATGAACACGCTCGGTTTTTTCAACCCGATGTACGCCCTGCTCGATCACATGGTGAGCGAAGGCTTCGTGAGGCCGCAGCACCGCAGCATGGTGCTCAGCGCCGATGTGCCCGAGTCTCTGATCGAGTCGATCCTCGCCTACCAGCCGCCCGTGATCGAAAAGTGGATCGGGCGGGACCCGACGTGATCGCCGCCTGACATGAGCGTCATCCGCACCCGGCTCGACGTACGATCGGCCGACTTCCTCGCCAACGCCGCCGCGATGCGCGCGCAGGTGGAGGACCTCCGCTCGGCGGTGGAAAAACTCGCCTCGGGCGGCGGTGACGACGCGCGGGCAAAGCATGTCGCACGCGGCAAGCTTCTGCCGCGCGAGCGCCTGCGCCTGCTGGTGGATCCCGGCTCGCCCTTTCTCGAACTCTCGCAACTCGCGGCCTACCGGATGTACAAGGATGAGGCGCCGGGCGCAGGCCTCATCACCGGCATCGGACGCATCGCCGGCACGGAATGCGCGGTGGTGATCAACGATGCCACGGTCAAGGGCGGCACCTACTACCCGATGACAGTCAAAAAACACATTCGGCTGCAGGAAATCGCACTGCAGAACCACCTGCCCTGCGTGTACCTCGTCGATTCGGGCGGTGCCTTCCTGCCCGAGCAGGACAAGGTCTTCCCCGATCGCGACCATTTCGGCCGAATCTTCTACAACCAGGCCAACATGTCCGCCGCCGGCATCCCGCAGATCGCGGTGGTGATGGGCTCCTGCACCGCCGGCGGCGCCTACGTCCCGGCGATGTCGGACGAAGCGATCATCGTGAAGAACCAGGGCACGATCTTCCTCGGCGGCCCGCCGCTGGTAAAGGCCGCGACCGGCGAAGTGGTGACGCCGGAAGAACTCGGTGGCGCCGACGTGCACACCCGCATCTCCGGCGTGGCGGACCATCTCGCGGCGAACGACGCGCACGCGCTTGCGCTCGCGCGCCGCATCGTCGGCAATCTCAATCGCAGAAAGACCGTTACGCTCGACATCGCCGAGCCGCGCGAGCCGCTGCATCCTGCGGAAGAACTCGCCGGCGTGATACCGCAGGACACGCGAAAACCCTACGACGTGCGCGAGATCATCGCGCGCCTGGTTGACGGCTCCGAGTTCGACGAATTCAAAGCCAACTACGGAGTCACGCTTGTCACCGGTTTCGCCCGGCTGTGGGGCTATCCGTTGGGCATCGTCGCCAACAACGGCATCCTGTTTTCCGAGTCGGCGCAAAAGGGAGCGCACTTCATCGAACTCTGCAGCCAGCGTGGGATACCTCTCCTGTTCCTTCAGAACATCACCGGCTTCATGGTGGGGAAAAAGGCCGAGAATGCCGGCATCGCGCGCGACGGCGCGAAGATGGTGACCGCGGTCGCCTGCGCGAAGGTGCCGAAGTTCACCGTGATCATCGGCGGCTCGTTCGGGGCAGGCAATTACGCGATGTGCGGCCGCGCGTACAACCCGCGCTTGCTCTGGATGTGGCCGAACGCGCGCATCTCGGTGATGGGCGGCGCGCAGGCCGCGTCCGTCCTCGCCACGGTGCGCCGCGACGGCATCGAAGCGCGCGGCGGACAATGGAGCGCAGACGAGGAAGCCGCGTTCAGGCAGCCGATCCTCGAGCAGTACGAGAACCAGGGCCACCCGTACTACGCGAGCGCGAGGCTCTGGGACGACGGCGTGATCGCGCCCGAAGACACGCGACAGACGCTCGGCCTTGCGATATCCGCCGCGCTCAACGCACCGATCGAAGAGACGCGCTTTGGCGTGTTCCGGATGTAATAACCCGCGCGAACAAGACAATGACCAACAACTACAAGACGATAGAGATCCAGCTCGGTCAGGGCGTTGCGGTGCTCTGGCTCAACCGGCCCGAGGTGCGCAACGCCTTCGATGGAACCCTGATTGCGGAACTCACCCGCGCGCTAAAGGCGTTGGATGCCGACGACTCGGTGCGCGCGGTGGTGATCGCAGGTCAGGGCAAGGCCTTCTGCGCCGGTGCCGACCTTAACTGGATGAAGCAGATGGCCGCGAGCGATCTCGAAGCCAACCAGGACGACGCGCTCGGTCTCGCCTCGATGCTGCACACGCTCTACACGCTCTCCAAGCCGACGGTCGCGCGGGTGCACGGCGCCGCCTACGCCGGCGGCCTCGGGCTGATCGCCTGCTGCGATATCGCGGTGGCGGCGCTGGACACCGACTTCTGCGTATCCGAAGTGAAGCTCGGGCTCGCGCCCGCGACCATCAGTCCCTATCTCGTTCGCGCGATCGGCGAGCGCCAGGCGCGGCGCTTCTTTCTCTCAGCCGAAGTGTTCACCGCTGCCGATGCCTACCGGCTCGGCCTTGTGCACGACATCGCGCCGCTGCAGGAACTCGACGGCGCGGTCAACCAGATCCTCGGCCATCTGATAAAAGGCGGCCCGAAGGCGCAGGCGGCGACCAAGGAACTGATCCGCGCGGTGTCCGGCGCACCGATCACACGTGACCTGCTTGAGGAAACGGCAAGGCGCATCGCCGGGCTGCGCGCTTCTGATGAAGGCCGCGCAGGACTGCAGAGCTTCTTCGAGCGCAAGCCCGCGCCCTGGACGGAAGCGTTTTCCGCCAAGTCTGCCAAACCGCGCAAGCGCGCAAAAAAGGCCTGATCCGGAGTCCGCATGTTCCGCAGCCTGCTGATTGCCAACCGAGGCGAGATCGCGGTCCGGATCATCCGGACCGCGAAGCGCCTTGGCATCCGCACGGTGGCGGTGTATTCCGACGCGGATGCGGATGCGCTGCATGTCGCGCTCGCGGATTCGTCGGTCCGCCTCGGACCGGCGCCGGCGCGCGAGAGCTATCTCTCAATCCAACGCGTGCTCGACGCGGCGCGATCCGGCGGCGCGGAAGCGGTGCATCCGGGCTACGGCTTTCTCTCTGAAAACGACGCCTTTGCCGAGGCCTGCGCGAAAGCGGGCCTCGTATTCATCGGCCCGCCGCCCGAAGCGATCCGCGCAATGGGCGACAAGAGCGCCTCCAAGGCGCTGATGCAAAAAACCGGCGTGCCGCTGGTACCCGGCTATCACGGGGACAATCAGGACCCCGCCCTGCTCGCCCGCGAAGCGCAAGCGATCGGCTTCCCGGTGCTCATCAAGGCCGCGGCAGGCGGTGGCGGCAAGGGCATGCGCATCGTGCGCGGCGCCACCGAATTCGACGACATGCTCGCCGCCTGCAAGCGCGAGGCGATGAACGCCTTTGGCGATGACCGGGTGCTGATCGAGCGCTTTCTCGATCGGCCGAGGCATATCGAGATCCAGGTCTTCGCAGACCGCCACGGCAACTGCATTTCGCTCGGCGAACGCGACTGCTCCTCGCAACGCCGTCACCAGAAGGTGATCGAGGAGGCGCCCGCACCGGGCATGAACACTGAACAACGGCAACGCATGGGCGCGGCCGCAGTGGCCGCAGCGCGCGCGGTGGGCTACGTTGGCGCAGGCACGGTGGAATTCATCGTCGATGCCAAGGGCGCGTTCCACTTCATGGAGATGAACACCCGGCTTCAGGTCGAGCATCCCGTAACCGAAATGGTGACCGGCCTCGATCTCGTCGAGTTGCAGCTTCGCGTCGCCTCGGGCGAGCCGCTGCCGATCGGGCAGTCGCAGGTGCGACTCGAGGGTCATTCGATCGAAGCGCGCCTGTATGCGGAGGACACCGCGCGAGGCTTCCTGCCTTCCACCGGCCGGCTCGCACATCTCGTCTTCCCCGATGCCAACGCCTCCGTCCGGGTGGATACCGGCGTGCGCGTCGGCGACACGATCACGTCCTGGTACGACCCGATGATCGCGAAGATCATTGTCCACGGCGAGGACCGCGCTGCCGCGGTTCGGCGCCTCGTGCTTGCGCTCGAACAACTCGAAGCGGTCGGGCCGGCGACCAACCGCGACTTCCTGCTCGCGCTCGCCCGCCATGCCGCGTTCGGGCAAGGAACGATAGACACCGGATTCATCGAGCGCGAACTCGGCGGCGAACACATCGCATCCCCCACGCCGCAGGCGCTCGCGCTTGCCGCGTTCGCCGAGTTGCAGCAACAGCGTCGCTTCGCGCACGAGAAGCAGTCGCGTACCGCCGACGCGCATTCGCCCTGGGCCGCCACCGACGGCTGGCGGCTCAATCAGGACAGCCACCAGGTTCTGGTCTACGCGAGCGGCAAGTCAAGCCATGCGCTGACGGTGCATTATTGCGCCGATGGCATGCACCTTGAGGTCGACGGCCATCGCCACCGGCTGCACGGCGAACCGCAGAACGGGCCGCAGTATTCGTTGACATTCGATTACGAACGCGTTGCCGGTAGCGTGATTGCCGCCGGGTCACGCCGGCATGTGTTCATCGGCGGCGCGCATCACGTCCTCGACCTGCACGATGCACTCCTGCAGGAAATCGAGGTCGAGGTTCATGCGGGCGGCGTCACCGCGCCGATGCCGGGCAAGGTAATCGCGGTGCTGGCGAAGGCCGACACCCGGGTGGAAAAGGGCACGCCGCTTGTCATACTCGAGGCGATGAAAATGGAACACACCCTGCTTGCGCCCGCGCGCGGCAGGGTTCACGCGATCCGATTCGCGGTCGGCGACCAGGTGGCCGAAGGCGAAGCACTGATCGAATTCGAAACGGAGAAGGAACCATGAGCAATCCCACGCTTCCCAAGAAAGTGCGCATCGTCGAAGTCGGTCCGCGCGACGGCCTGCAGAACGAAAAGCAGGTGATCCCGCTGGAAGCCAAGGTCGAGCTGATCCAGCGCCTCGCCGATGCCGGTTGCCCGAATGTCGAAGCCGCCTCGTTCGTGTCGCCCAAGTGGGTGCCGCAGATGGCCGACAGCCCGCAGGTAATGGCGACCATCCGTCGCCGCCCGGGGACGATCTACTCCGCACTCGTGCCCAACATGAAGGGACTCGAAGCGGCGCTCGCCGCGAAGATGGGCGAAGTCGCTGTGTTCGGATCGGCAAGCGAGCCCTTCTCGCAACGCAACCTCAACTGCACGATCGCGGAATCAATCGAGCGTTTCCGCCCGGTGGCCAAGGCTGCCAAGGACGCCGGCATCCGGCTTCGCGGCAGCGTCTCGGTTGCCTTCGGCTGCCCGATCCAGGGCGAGGTGGCGGTAAGCGCGGTGACCGACCTGGTCCGGCGCTTCATCGACCTCGGCTGCGACGACATCGACATCTGCGACACCATCGGCGTGAGCACCGCCGGCCACACCCGCACCGTGATGGAAGCCGCGGCAGGCGTGTTCCCGATCGACCGGCTGGCGGGGCACTTCCACGACACCTACGGCCAGGCGCTTGCCAACATCTACGCCAGCCTCGAGACCGGCATCTCGATGTATCACAGCTCGATCGCGGGCCTCGGCGGCTGCCCCTACGCCAAGGGCGCCACCGGCAACGTCGCCACCGAAGACGTGCTCTACCTGCTCAACGGCCTGGGCATCGAGACCGGCATCGACTTCGAGAAGATGTTCGACGCAGGCCAGTTCATCTCGCGCGTGCTCGGCCGCGCACCGGTGTCCCGCGCCTCCGCCGCGCTCGCAGCCAAGCGCGCCGCATGAGCGATGGCATGACCGGGCGTGCCCCCTCGCCCTGCGTCGACGTGTGCCGGATGAACCCTGCACGCGACCTGTGCGAAGGCTGCTTCCGGACGCTCGACGAGATCGCCGCCTGGTCACGGATGAATGACCGGGACAAGTTCGCGGTGCTCGCCCAACTCGACGCGCGCCGCGCCGCAGCGTGAAACTGCCGCAGGGCATCCGCGTCCTCGAACGGGGCTGGCTGTCGTGCAACAACATCCTGCTCGACGAAGCAGGTTCCACGACGCTGGTGGATTCGGGCTACGGCGCGCATGCGCCGCAGACGCTCGCGCTGCTTGATCAGGCGCTCTCGGGTACACGCCTCGGACATCTGGTCAACACCCACTGCCATTCGGACCATATCGGCGGCAACGCCGCGATCCGCCGCCGCCACGCCTGCCGGGTGAGCATTCCCGAGGGCGAAGCGCCGCTGATCGACGCCTGGGATGAAGCCGCACTCATCCTGTCGATCGCCGACCAGCGGGCCGAGCGCTTCGACTATGACGCCACGATCTCACCGGGAGAAATCCTTCGAATGGGCGGGTTCGACTGGCAGGCGATCGCCGCGCCCGGTCACGACAACCACGCGCTGATGTACTGGTGTGCCGATGAACGCATCCTGATTTCGGGTGATGCGCTCTGGGAGAACGGCTTTGGCGTGGTGTTTCCGCATCTGTTCGGGGACGAGCGCGCCTTCGTGACGGTGCGCACGACACTCGAACGTATCGCCGCGCTCGGCGCGCGCATCGTCCTGCCCGGACACGGCCGGCCGTTCGACACGACGGAGGCCGCGCTGGAGCGCGCGTTCACGCGCATCGATTCGTTCGCAGCCGACCCCGAGCGGCATGCCCGGCATGCGCTCAAGGTGATGCTGGTGTTCGCCTTGCTCGAGAAGCGGTCGCTGCCGGTGGAGACACTTCCCGGGTATCTTGAGCAAACCCCTCTCTATGGCGAGATCGACCGCCGCTTCCTGCGCAAAGGCAGCGCCGCGCTCGCCGAATATCTTGTGCACGATCTCCAGCGCGCCGGCGCGGTGCGCATCGAAGGGTGCTGTCTCGTCCCGGCCTAGGCGCATCGCTAGACGCATCGATACACGGCTGCTAACCTCGGCTGCAAATCCATTGTTTTCCTTCAGGAGCCGCCATGCAGTTGACGTTCGGAATGTTCGACCATATAGACCTCGGCCACCGCACCGTGCAGCAGGTCTACGAACACCGCTTCAGGATGGCCGAGCGTATCGATCAGGCCGGTTTCTACGCGTTCCATGTCGCGGAACACCACGGCACCACGCTCTCCTGCTCGCCCTCGCCCAACCTGTTTCTTGCCGCGGTGTCGCAACGCACGAAGCGACTGAAGCTCGCGCCCCTGGTGTACATCCTGCCGATGTACAACCCGCAGCGCCTGATCGAGGAAATCTGCATGCTCGATCACATGAGCGGAGGCCGGCTGGAGATGGGAGTGGGCAAGGGCATCGCGCCCTTCGAGCACACCATATGGGGCATCAACCCGCTCGAGGCGCTCGACCGCTACAAGGAAGTGCTCGAGATCGTGCTGCTAGGCCTGACGCAGCCCAAGCTCACCTACAAGGGCGACTACCACCGCTATATCGACGTGCCGATGGTGATGCGTCCGCTGCAGCAACCGCATCCGCCGCTCTGGTACGGCGTCTGGCTCGACCCGAAAGCGACAATCTGGCCGGCGCAGATGGGCTGCAACATCGCCACCATCATCTCGGCCAAGGGCGTGCGACCTCTCACCGACCGCTTCCGCGAGGAATGGGTGAAGGCGCAGGGCGCGAAGCCCCTGCCACACATGTCGCTCAACCGAACGGTCATCATCGGCAAGACCGATGCCGAGGCAAGGGCAATCGCCGAGCGTGCGCACAAGAACTACCAGCATAGCCTCGGTTACCTGTGGCACATCTTCGGGGCGACGCCCGCGCACTTCCCCACCGACTTCGAAGAGGTACTGGAGAAGGAAATGATCATCTGCGGCAGCGCATCGAAGGTGCGCGACGAGGTGGCGAAACAGTGCGAAGTGAGCGGCACCAATTACCTGCTTGCGCGCTTCGCCTACGGCGACATGACCGATGCGGAAGTCGAGTACTCGCTCGATCAGTTCATCGAGAAGGTGATGCCCGCGTTCACCACGCCGGAGAAACAGCCCGCGATCGCCTGATGCGAGAAACGCAGGAGGTGCCAACGGCGCCTCCTGTCATGGCTCACCGGCCGTAGAAGGTCTCGATGTTGTCGCAGAAGATGCCCTGCTTCGCCTCGTCCGATACATCGTCGCGCTCCAGCATCTCTTCCATCTCGTGCATCGCGTGCTCGATGTTGGTCTCGTGCGGGAAGTCGGAGGCGAAGATCAGGCCCTTGTGGCCGATGCGGTCGATCAGGTTCTTGAGCGAGATCTCGCCGCCCTCGCAACTGAAGTACACGCGGCCCGAGGCGAACACGTCGCTTGGGCGGGTTTTCGCCGCGTTCGAGTACTCGCGGTAGCCGTTGCGGTTCATGCCATCGAAGAAACGGTCGAGACGATCGATCATGTAGGGCACCCAGCCGGTGCCTGCTTCGAGAAAGCCCACCCTGAGTTTCGGGAACCGGTCGAACACGCCCTCGTAGACGAAACTCGTCATCTGGATCATCTGCGCCACCGGATGCTCGAGCGCCGCGGTCATCGCAAAATGCGAGAACGAATTGAGACCGAGGTTCATCGACGGTGCACCGTGGGTCGCCACCGGTACGTTGAGGCGTTCGGCCTCCTCGTAGATCGGCCAGAAGTCGGGGTGTCCAAGAGCCTTGCGCACGCCGATGTCGGCGCTGTTCGCCGGCAGCACCGCGCCCACCATCCCGAGCTCCGTGACCGCACGGCGAAGCTCGAGCACCGCATCCGGCACGCTCTGCATCGGCAGCAGCGCCACGCCGCGAAGTCGCTTGCTGTGCTTGTGGAAGCGATCGGTGAACCAGTTGTTGTAGGCGCGCGCAAGTGCAATCGCCCAGGCCGGGTCCTGAATCATGGTGAAAGCAAGCCCCGCGGTCGGGTACAGCACCGTCGACTCAATCCCCGCCTTGTCGAGCGTATCCACCCAGAGCTGCGGGGTGATCTCGTAGGACTCGTAGATGCCAAGACGCGCCAATACCGCGCCACGGTTGTAGCCATCGAGCGTCGGGAAGAACGGGTAGCCGAGGAGCACGGTGTTGCCACCGTACGGCTTCTCGAGATATTCGAAAAGTTCGGCGTCGCGTTCGATGACGTGGCCGTCGCCATCAAGGATTCGGGATGGTTTCATGGGATATCTCCTCGGGAACGAATGTATGCGGGACCGCGTCGTGACGTGGACGAGGTGAACGGATACGGTTCAGCGCGCAGCGCGTGAGCGGATCCACTGCGTGAGGTCGGCCACCGCCTCGCGCATGCGATAGGTCGGCGTAAAACCGAGCACATCACGCGCGAGCGTAAGGTCGGAGCCGGCGAGCATCTGGGGCAGCGCCACCGCGCCCTGCACTGGCATCTCGATGCGTACCTTCGCGCCGGGCACCGCGGCCCGGATCGCATCGGCAAGTTCATCGGGTGTGCATACGTAGCCCATGGTGATGTTGAACACGCCAGTGCCGAGCTTCTCGGACTCGAGCGCACGCACCGTGCCCATCGCGGCGTCCTTGGAATACACCCATTCCAGCCCGTTCGCCGGCACCAGCGCCTCGGCGCCGCGCAGCGCGTTTTCGATTGCTTCGCGCACCACGTTGCTCGGGCCGCCGCCTCCTCGCCCGCTCCAGGGGCCTGCAACCGCGCCGTAGCGCACCGCGCCGAACTCCAGGCCGCACCAGCGCGCGTAATTCAGGCCGAGGCTTTCCATCGCCTGCTTGGTCGACGCATAGAACGTGGTCGGACGCGGATACGCCTCTTCCTTCGTCGGGTCGCCCTTCCCCTGTCCACCCGCGATGAAATGGTTGAGCACATTGGAACTTGCCACCACCACGCGCTTGATGCCGTTGATCCGCGCCGCTTCCAGCACATTTACCGTGCCCATGATGTTGAGCTCGATCGCTGCGAACGGGTCGGCCTGCGCGCCGAGCGTGAGCAGCGGATTGGCGGCCATATGGATGATCCGCGTGATGCCGTGCCGGCGGAACACGTCGGCGAGATGGAAGGGCCGCAGGACATCGCCAGACACCAGTACCACCCGCGAGAGATCGACGATCTCGCCCAGTGCCTCGGGCTGCGCCGAGCGATCCATCAGGACCGGCTTTTCTCCTTGCGTGACGAGGATATTTGCAATCTGCGAGCCGATAAGGCCCGCACCGATGATGAGTGTCGTCATGTTTTTACGGGTCCCTGCAGGACTATCGAAGCGCGTAGGGCAGCCAGGTCGCAATCGGCGGGAACACGAAGATGATCGCAAGCACCAGCGTCGAGATCAACATGTAGGCAATGCTCGCCTTCCATACGTCGCCCATCGACGCATCAGGAACCACCCCCTTGAGCACGAACAGCGCAAGACCGTAGGGCGGCGAGATGGTTGCGATTTCGAGCGTGATCAGCATCAGCAGGCCGAACCAGACCGGGTCGAAGGCAAGCGCCTTCACCACCGGCATGTAGATCGGGATGCAGATCATCAGCAGCGCCAGTTCGTCGAGGAAGCTGCCGAGCAGGATGGCCGTGACGATCATCGCCACCAGGATGGCCCAGGGCGCCAGCCCCGACTGCGTGGCGAAGCTCACCAGCTGCGATGTGGTGCCGGTGAAGGCGAGGATCTGGCTGAAGGCCGAGGCACTGATGATGATCAGGAAGATCATCGATGTGATCTTCACCGAGTCGAACACCGCGACCTTGAGAATCGCCCAGCTCAGGCGCTTGTAGATCGCCATCACCACCAGCGAGCCGATCACGCCGATCGCCGCGGCCTCCGACGGCGTCGCGATGCCGAACAGCATCACGCCCCAGATGCTCAGGGTGATGAGCATGATCGGCAGGATTGACACGAGCGCGCGGATCCTGACCCCGATCGGGAACTGCTCGCCGGTCACGTCCGGGGCGAGCGACGGCTTGATCTTCACCCGGATGAAAATGTAGACCGCGTACGAGGTGGCAAGCAACAAACCGGGGATGATTCCCGAAATCAGCAGATCACCGACCGGGATCTGCCCGAGCGATCCGAGCAGCACCGCGAGCACGCTTGGCGGAATGATCATGGCAAGGCATCCGCTGCCAAGAATGGGCCCTAGCGCGAGTTCCTTGTCGTAGCCGCGTTTTCGCATGTCCGGTGCAAGCGTCGAGCCGAGCACCGCCACACCGGATACCGCCGATCCGCTCATCGTGCCGAACAGGGTGCCCGCGATCACCGCCACGTAGCTCAGGCTGCCGCGTACCCCGACCATCCATTTGGACACCGCGTCGAGCACGATCGACACCACGCCCGACTGAAAAAGAAGCTCGCCCATCAGGATGAACAGCGGCACCGCCACCAGAGGGAACGAGGTGATGCTGGAGAAAGCCGACACAGTGAGCAGCGCGAACGCATCGACGCCGCCCATCCAGAAATACGCCGCGATGAAATTGAACAGCGTGAAGCACAGGGCCACCGGAAGCCCGGAGAGAAAGAACACCGTCAGCACGACGATGATGATCGAAAGATACGCCCACCATTCCATGACGCAGCCGCCTTCCTGTTGTTATTTGTTTTCCGGCAGGCCGTTCCAGGCGCGGCGCAGGAATTGCAGGGTGAGCAGAAGCAGACCGGGGGCCATCACGCCCATGACTGCCCACTTCTTGACCTCCATCGACTTGTAGAGCATCTCGCCGGTGTCGTAGATCCCGATCAGATAGACAAGACTGACCCAGAAGAACAGCCCACAGGTCGCCGCCCCCACCAGCGAGGTGATCACGAACATGATTTCCCTGCCGCGGCGCGGCAGGAGTTCGGTCACCATCTCCACGCTGACGTGCGCTTCTTCACGCAGCACCCACGCACCGCCAAGAAATGCGAGCTGCAGCAGGGCGTACTCGCTGAACTCCACCACCCAACGGGTCGGTGCATTGAAGAAATAGCGCATCACCACTTCGTAACAGACGCTCACCACCAGCGCGATCATGATCAAGACCGCCAGCAGCGCACATGCCATGATCAATGCATCGAGCACGCGGCCCGCCGTTCGCATCGCGAGATTCACTCAATCGCCCCCGATAACTGCAGATTGCTTACTTCGGAGCGAACTTCTTCATGATGTCCACAAGACCCGGCCCGAACTTCGGCGAGGGCTTGAGCAGGAAGTTCTGCTGGCCGACCTCCCAGTGAATCTTCTTGATCCTGGTCATCTCGGCATCGCTGATCATGATGTTTTGCACGCCGGCCTTGGCAAGCGCATCGTCTTCCGGCTTTTCCTTGCTCTGGTAATACGCCGGGACTTCTTTCTCGATCTCGATCATCGTGTCGGTGATCAGCTTCCTCACATCCGCCGGCAGCTTGTCGTACACCGCCGCATTCATCAGCGCGATATCGGTACCCACCCACCAGGCCGGGTTGACCTTGTACTTGATTGCGCGCGCGTAGCCGGGGCCGGTCACCGCGAGGGCAGGCCAGGCAAAACCATCGACCACCCCGGTCTCGAGTGCGGTGAGCAATTCCGACGGCGGCACGGTCACAGTTGCCGCACCCACGCCCTTGAGGATCGGGTCATACACCGGCGTGGTGCGAACCTTGAACCCTGACAGGTCGGCGCCCTGTATCGGCCGCTTGGTATATACGTTGAACCGCATCTGCAGCGGCAGGCCGAGCAGCGTGACGCCCGCTTTCTCGCGGGTGACCTTGTCCAGAGCATCGATCAGGCCGGCGGCGCGCATCTCCGCGGGCGAAGCACCGAAGCCGAGCCAGGTCGCATTCAGCTCGGGCAGCGCATTCATGTAGGCGCTCGAGGTGACTACCGTCGAGAACACACCCCGCTTGAGCGGCTCGAGTTGTTCGAACGAGGGAAACACTTCCGGCCCGCCGATGTAGTCGATCCTGACCTTGCCCGCGCCCTTCTCGTTGACGCGCTTGATCCAGTCCATGTATTTGTCGACGAAGACAAGGCTCTTGTCCCAGCCGGACACCGCCTTGAGCACCACCGGCCCGCTTTGCGCGTGGGCGGATGACACGGCCGAGGCGGCGAACGCGGCGGCAACAAATGCGAGTACGGTCCTGATACGGTTGTGTTTCATGACTCCTCCTTTGTTGCCCCGGCGCACGCGAGGGGGCAGCTCGCCGGGCCGGGATGCGGCGCACGCGCCGCTCCAGACCCTTGGGTTGATTGACACAGACCTTGCCGAGCCTTCTCCCGTCTGTCGGGAAGCCCGGAAATCCGAATGCTTAGTTAGCTTATTGTTTTGTGCGGCGAGGGTACTCGCCGCGAAGTTTTCCTGTCAAGCCTTTCCCGATGCGGCGGCGCACCATGCTGACCCCGCATTGACCACGAAGAAACAGCGCGACTATGCTGGCGAGGCATGTCCCCCGTCGATGACGCAGTAAAAAACAATATGGCCAAAGCAGTGACCACCCGCGATGCTCAGGCTTTCCGTCCGCGCTCCCCGACACGCGAGCGCGAGCTCCTGTCGAACACGGCCGCGCCCCACCACAGTCTTGGCTACCTGATCAAGGAATCCCAGCGGGCATTCACGCGCGCGCTCCAGTCACGGCTCGAACCCTGGGGCATTACCGTCGGCCAGTGGTTCTTCCTGCGCGAACTCTGGGGTGAGGAAGGCCTCAGCCAGAGGGAACTCAGCCGCCGCATGGGCGTGAGCGAGCCGACGACGGTGACCGCGCTCAAGCTGATGGTCGAGCGCAAGTTGATAGAGCGACGGCGCAAGGGCGAGGACCGGCGCAGCCTCTACGTGTTTCTCACACCCAGAGGCCGTGCCCTGCGCGACCGCGTGCTGCCCAGTGCGCTGACGGTCAACGACGCCGCCGCGTGCGGATTCTCGGCAAAGGAAGTGGCCAAGTTGCGCGCGACGCTCGGACGCATGATCAGGAACCTCGAAGACGACCAGGCCTGACCGTGAACCACGCACGTCGCACCGACAGCGAACGGAGGAGCATCCCTCCGTCCGCGAACGTCTGATTCAGTCAGGGAACTTCGGCATCACCTGCTGGCCGACGAGATTCAGCGTGCGGAACGCCTCCTCGTCGGTGCTGCCGCCGAAGTTGATCTGCATCGAGGGCTCGCACTCGCCGAAGGTGTCGCGAAGTTGCTGCACCTGCTTCACCACGTCATCGGGCGTGCCGACGAACCCGGAGTTGGTGTCGATGATCTTCTGCGGCGTCGTCGCGAGGATGCTCGCCACCATCTTGTCGTAGCCGGGGTACTGGTCGGAGGACACGCCCTTCCAGGACACCACCGCGTCGGCGAAGGTCTCGATGTAGCGTGTGGCGATGCGGTCGAAGCCGGCGCGCGCTTCCTTGGCGGATTCCGCGACGTAGCAGAACTGCGACACCTGGATCTTTTCCTTGCCCGCGCCATGGCCCGATTCGGCCCACACCTTGCGGTAGATCTTCACGAATTCCTGCAGCTGGCCCGGCTTGCCGGCATAGGGCACGATCATGATGTTGAAGCCGTTCTTCGCGGCAAAGACGAACGATTCCTCGGAGGAGATCGCCGCGATCCAGATCGGCGGGTGCGGCTGCTGCACCGGGCGCGGCATCAGGTGCACCTCGTCGAATTGCCAGTACTTGCCCTTGTGGGTGACGCTGTCCTCGGTCCAAAGGCGCTTGATCGCGCCAATCGCCTCCTCGAAGCGCGGACGGCTTTCATGCAGCGGCACGCCGTACACCTCGAACTCCTTGGGCAGGAACGCGCGGCCCATGCCGGCATCCAGCCGCCCGCGGCTCATGTTGTCGAGCATCGACAGGTCGCCCGCGAGGTGCGCGGGATGGTGGAAGGCGGGAATGACCGCGCCGGTCATCATGCGGATGCGCTTGGTCAGCGCCGCGACCGCCGAGAGGAAGATGCAGGGGTTGGTCGAGTGGCCGCCGTAGTCGTAGAACGAGTGCTCCACCGTCTTCACGCTGTTGTAGCCGAGTTCGTCGGCACGGACCGCAAGCCGCAGGCACTGGGCGAAGTAGTCCGCGGTAGTGCTGTCTTCGGGACGGAACGAGGGGAAAAAATTTATGCCGAACTTCATTGACTCCTCCTTTTGATGTCTCTTGTTCTGAAGCCTGCGGTACCGGGAACGCCGGACGGGGTCACGACCGTGTGCCGTGCCGCAAAGCGCACATGATAAACGACCGCGATGGAAAACGACGGGGCAACGCACGGAAGCGCCGTGCGCGGCCGTGGTCAGACCGGGATGACTTCCAGTTCCGGGTCCACCGTGCGCACCAGGCTCTCGATGCCGGAGAGCGTCGCGGTGAGCGAACTCGGGCAGCTGCCGCAGGCGCCCTGGTAGTGGACTTTCAGCGTCTTGCCCTCGAGGCCGATCACATGCAGGTCGCCGCCGTCGCCCTGCAGGAAGGGCCGGACCTGCTCGTTCAGCATCTCGATGATGCGCTCGAGCTTGCTGCGATCGAGATCGGAGAGCGTCTCGTCGGCGAGCGGGTCGGTGTCGCTCGAGGCGATCGCCTCGGATTCTTCTGCTGCCGCCGGCGCCTCGCGAATCGGCTTGGCGAGTTCGCGCAGCAGTTCCGGCCATGCGCCCTTGCCGTCCTGCGTCACCGTGATCCACTTGTCGACATAGAGCACGTTGATGACATGCGGGATCGCGAACAGCGCGCTCGCGAGCGTGTCGTCCTTCGCGGCATCAGCCGAATCGAACGAGCGCGACAGCCCCCAGGTAAGCGGTTCCTTCAACACGAACTTCATCGCGTTGGGATTCGGCGTGGACTCGATTTCGGCGATCTTGGGCATGGGTGTGAGTTGTTGGCGCGATTCGTGGCGTGAATGTCAGGCCGACGCTGCGGGATCCGCATCGCCTTCGGTGGTGGCGGTCGCCTGCGAGGTGAATGCGGCGTGCAGGGTATGCCAGGGAAGCACCGCGCACTTGACGCGCGAGGGCAGATCCTTGATGCCGGCGAACACCGTCAGGCGCTTGAGTGCCGGACCGGGTTCCGCGCTGCCCGTCACCATCGCGCGAAAGCCCTCGACCAGCGACTCCGCCTCAGGCACGGTCTTGCCCTTGACCGACGTGGTCATCATCGAGGCCGAGGCCTTGCAGATTGCGCAGGACTGGCCTTCAAAGGCGATCTCGTCGATGCGCTCATCTGCCACCTTGAGCGACACCCAGATGTGATCTCCGCACAGCGGATTCACGCCCTCGGCACGGTGCGTAGGCATAGCCAACTGGCCGTAGTTGCGCGGCTTCTTGTTGTGATCGAGGATGACTTCCTGATACAGCTGTTTGGAGTCCATGCGGTGGCCGGCTACGCAAACATCTTCTGGATCTTCGCCACCGACGCCGCAAGCACGTCGACTTCCTCGAAGGTGTTGTAGAAGGCAAACGAGGCGCGCGCGGTCGCAGGCACGCCGTAGCGCTGCATCACCGGCTGCGCGCAATGATGGCCTGTGCGCACCGCAACCCCGTCGTCGTTGAGCAGCGTGCCCACATCGTGCGGATGGACGTCCCCGACATAGAAGGAGATCACCGCCGCCTTGTGCGGCGCGGTGCCGATGATGCGCACGCCCGGGATCTCCTGCAGTTTCTGCGTCGCATAGACGAGCAGCGCATGCTCGTGCGCCGCGATCTGCTCATGCCCGACCGCGCTCATGTAGTCCGCCGCGGCGGCCAGGCCGATCGCGGCGGCGATCGGCGGCGTGCCCGCCTCGAACTTGTGCGGAATCACGTTGTAGGTGGTCTTCTCGAAGGTAACCGAGAGAATCATGTCGCCGCCGCCCTTGTAGGGCTGCATCTTCTCCAGCAGTGCGACGCGCCCGTACAACACGCCGATGCCGGTCGGCCCGAGCATCTTGTGGCCGGTGATCGCGTAGAAATCGCAATCCAGGTCCTGCACGTCGATCTTCAGGTGCGGCGCCGCCTGCGCGCCATCCACCAGCACCGGCACGCCGTGCGAATGCGCGGTGGCGATCATCGCCTTCACCGGGTTCACCGTGCCAAGCGCATTCGACACATGGCTGATCGAAACAAACTTTGTGCGCTCGTTGAACAGCTTCGCGTACTCCTCGAGCATCAGCTCGCCCGAGTCGGTGATCGGCACCACCCGCAGCTTCGCGCCCTTTTCCTCGCACAGCATCTGCCAGGGAACGATGTTGGCGTGATGCTCGAGGTGGGTGATGATGATCTCGTCGCCCGCGCCTATGTACTTGCGGCCGTAACCCTGCATCACCAGATTGATGCCGTCGGTGCAGTTGGAGGTGAAGATGACTTCACGCTCCTCGCGTGCATTGATGAAGCGCGCGAGCGTATGCCGCGCCGCTTCGTACGCTGCGGTGGCGGTCTCCGACAGGTAATGCACGCCGCGATGGATGTTCGCGTGTTCGTGGGTCTGGTAGCGCACGAGGCGGTCGATCACCTGCCGCGGCATCTGGCTCGAGGCCGCATTGTCGAGGAAGACCAGCGGCTTGCCGTGGACCTTCACTTCCGAAAGGATCGGGAAGTCGGCGCGGATCCTCGCGACATCGAGTCCCACGGCGCTTCTTGCGGGCGCGTTCATTCACGGCTCCGATTGGTGCGAGTCCGATAGGTTTGAGTTCGATGGATGACAGCGTTCATGCGGCATCCCGGGTGTGGTCAAGCACCGAGCCGCGCAGGCGCGCGACCACCGAGGGTGCGGGAATGCGATCGACCACTTCGGCGGCAAACGCGTATGTAAGAAGTCGGCGCGCCTCGGCCTCGCCGAAGCCGCGGCTGCGCAGATAGAACACTTCCTCGGAATCCAGCTGGCCGACAGTCGCGCCGTGCGCGCATTTCACGTCGTCGGCAAAAATTTCCAGCTGCGGCTTGGTGTCCACGCGCGCACGCGGGGAGAGCAGCAGGTTGCGGCTTTCCTGCGCGGAATCGGTCAGCTGCGCGTCCTTGCGCACCATTACGCGCCCGTTGAATACCGCATGGCCGCTGCCGCCGACCACGCACTTGTGCACCTGCCGGCTCTCGCCGTGCGGCACCGCATGGTCGATCAGGCTGTGCGTGTCTGCGAGCTGGCTGCCGCCGATGAGGGCGAGTCCGTCGAGGCGGCAACGCGCACCCTCACCTGCAATCTCCACCGTATGGCCGAGACGCGATATGCGCGCGCCAAAGGCAAGCGATACGGCTTCGTAGGCTGCCGTTCGCGCGAGCTTCGCCACGCAGGCGCCGATATGAAACGCCGCCATGCTTTCCTGCTGCACCCGGGTGTGGCGAACGCGGGCGTTTTCGCCCACCGCGAATTCCGCCACCGAATTGGAGCAGCTCGCCCGAGCGCCCGGCGCGATGACTTTCTCGCCGAGCGCGATGAATTCCTCGATCACGGTGATGTCGCTGCCGGTCTCTGCGATGACAAGCAGCCGCGGGTGCACCGCGACATCCGCCTGCGTGCTGACGTGCAGCACCTGCACCGGTCGCACCGAAGCCGCGTTGCGCCTCGCCATCACGAACGCACCGTCCTGCAGGAAGGCGGTGTTGATGGCGCGAAACGCATCCGCGTCACAGGGTGCGATCCTGCCGATATGGGCTAGCACCGCGTCGCGATGCGTCTCCAGGCCGTCTGCGATCGACATCGCCTCGATCCCTTCGACCGCAGAAGGCGTGGAAAGCGAGGCGGCAAGCATCCCGTCGATGAACACCAGCCGCGCCGCGGCGTCGGGGATCAGCCAGGGCGCGAGCGCCTCCAGCGACGGAATCGCGCCGCGCACCGCTGGCCGGAACGCCAGCTGGTACAACGGCGTGAGATCGGTGAAGCGCCAGTCCTCGTCGCGGGTGGACGGAACCGTCAATGCGTTGGCGCGCTCGAGCGCATGCGCGCGAAGCGCGGCCAAGCCGGGCTGCGCGGCGACAGCCGCCTGCCCGGCAAGCAGACTCTCGAGATAGCGATTCGTGGCGACGCTGTTCATTACAGTGCCGCCCCTCAGGCGGCGGCCTTGGCGGGTTCGAGCAGCCAGTCGTAGCCGCGGGATTCGAGTTCGAGCGCAAGTTCGCGCCCGCCGGTGCGAATCAGGCGACCGGCGGCCATCACGTGCACGTAGTCGGGCACGATGTAGTTGAGCAAGCGCTGGTAGTGCGTCACCAGCACGATCGCGTTGTCCGCGGTGCGAAGGTGATTGACGCCACCCGCGACGATGCGAAGCGCATCGATATCAAGGCCCGAGTCGGTCTCGTCCAGCAGGGCGAGCTTCGGCTCGAGCAGCGCCATCTGCAGGATCTCGTTGCGTTTCTTTTCGCCGCCGGAGAAGCCCGCGTTCACGCTGCGCTCGAGGAAGGCCGGGTCCATTTCGAGCAGGCCGAGCTTCTCGCGCACGTAGTCGTCGAATTCCAGCGGGTCGAGCTCGTCCTTGCCGCGCGCGCCCTGCACCGTGTTGTAGGCAAGCCGCAGGAACTGCGAATTCGCCACGCCGGGAATTTCCACCGGGTACTGGAAGCCGAGGAACACGCCCGCACGCGCGCGTTCTTCCGCCGCGAGATCGAACAGGTTCTTGCCGAGGAAAATCACTTCGCCGCCGGTGACTTCGTAATCGGGGTGTCCTGCGAGCACCTTGGAAAAGGTGCTCTTTCCCGAACCGTTCGGACCCATGATCGCGTGCACTTCGCCTGCGCGCACCGTGAGGTCGATGCCCTTGAGAATCTCCACGCCCGCGACGGTCGCGGTAAGGCCGCGCACTTCGAGGATCGCGGCGCCGTTCTTGCCCATCATCCGACACTCCCTTCAAGCTTCAGGCCGAGCAGCTTCGAGGCCTCTACCGCAAACTCCATCGGCAACTGCGTGAACACGTCCTTCACGAAGCCATTGATGATCATCGATACCGCCTGCTCGCTGTCGATGCCGCGGCTGGCGAAATAGAACAGCTGGTCCTCGCCGATCTTCGAGGTGGTCGCCTCGTGCTCCACCTTCGCGGTCTCGTTGTGCACACGGATATACGGGAAGGTGTGCGCCCCGCAGTTGCTGCCGATCAGCAGCGAATCGCATTGCGAGAAATTGCGCGCGCCCGCCGCCTTCGGCCCGATCTGGACGAGGCCACGGTAGCTGTTGTGCGACTCGCCCGCCGAGATGCCCTTGGAGATGATCCGGCTGCGGGTGTTCTTCCCGAGATGGATCATCTTGGTGCCGGTGTCGGCCTGCTGCTTGTGGTTGGTGAGCGCCACCGAGTAGAACTCACCCACCGAGTTCTCCCCCTGCAGCACGCACGAGGGGTATTTCCAGGTGATCGCCGAACCGGTTTCCACCTGCGTCCAGGATATCTTGGAGTTCACGCCGCGGCACAGGCCGCGCTTGGTGACGAAGTTGAAGATGCCGCCGACGCCGTTCTTGTCGCCCGCGTACCAGTTCTGCACCGTCGAGTACTTGATCTCGGCGTTGTCCATGGTCACCAGTTCCACCACCGCTGCGTGCAGCTGGTTGGTGTCGAACTGCGGCGCGGTACAGCCTTCGAGATAGGACACGTGCGCGCCCTCTTCGGCCACGATCAGCGTGCGTTCGAACTGGCCCGATTCCTGGGTGTTGATGCGGAAATAGGTCGAGAGCTCCATCGGGCAGCGCACGCCCTTGGGGATGTAGCAGAAGGACCCGTCGGTGAAAACCGCGGAATTCAGCGCGGCGTAGAAGTTGTCCGAGGTCGGCACCACGCTGCCGAGGTATTTCTTCACCAGCTCCGGATGCTCGTGCACCGCCTCCGAGAAGGAACAGAAGATCACGCCGACTTCGGCGAGTTTCTTCTTGTAGGTGGTGGTCACCGACACCGAGTCGAAAATCACGTCCACCGCCACGCCGGCGAGCGCCTTCTGCTCGTGCATCGGCACGCCGAGCTTCTCGAAGGTGCGAAGCAGTTCCGGGTCGACCTCGTCCATCGAGGCAAGCTTTTTTTTCTGCTTCGGCGCGGCGTAGTAGACGATGTCCTGGAAGTCGATCTTCGGGTAATGCACGTTCGGCCACGCCGGCTCGGTCATCGTCTGCCAGTGGCGGAAGGCCTGCAGGCGGAATTCGAGCAGCCATTCGGGCTCGTTCTTTTTCGCCGAGATCATCCGGATCGTGTCCTCGGACAGCCCTTTGGGCGCGAGGTCCGACTCGACGTCGCTGACAAAGCCGTGCTTGTACGGCTGGTCAACCAGATTCTGGAGGGCGGTGCTGCTCATTGCGTTTTCCGGTCGGGCAATCTGGACGACTAGACGTTGAAGCTCTCGCCGCAGCCGCACATGCTCTTCGCATTCGGGTTGCTGACGATGAAGGCTTCCTTGAAGTTGGTCTTCTCGTAGTCGAGCACCGAGCCGTCGACGAGCGCGAGCGCCTCGTCGTCGACCACCACCTTAGCCTCGTGGCCTTCGAACACGTGCGCGGCGGAATCGACTTCGCGGGCGATATCGAAGGTGTAGGCCCAGCCGTTGCAGCCCACCTTCTTCACCCCGAGACGCAGCGCCACGCCGCCGAAGCGCGAGAGCGAATGCCTGATCTGTTTGGCAGCGTTTTCAGTGACAGTGAGAGCCATGGATCTTCCTCGTTTGACTAGACAAGCCTGACACCCGGACTCAGGCGGAAAGCGGCGCAGTCGTCGCCTTCGGCCGGCCGTGTATCTCGACCACCTGCGAGCTGCCCTGCCCGCTTGCACGCTGCGCCTCGCGGCGCTTGTGATCGGCCACCAGCTGCGACAGGCGCACGCCGCGCAGAAAACTGAAGATGTGCTCGTTCAGGCCCGCCCACAGGTCGTGGGTGATGCACTTGCCCTCGTCGTCGCGGCAGTTTTCCTTGCCACCGCACTGGGTCGCGTCGATCGGCTCGTCCACCGCGAGGATGATCTCGGCCACCGAGAGTTCCTCGGGGGTACGGGCCAACACGTAGCCGCCGCCGGGGCCGCGGGTGCTCTTCACGAGTTCGTTGCGGCGCAGCTTGCCGAACAGTTGCTCGAGGTAGGACAGCGAAATTTTCTGGCGCGCGCTTATGTCGGCAAGCGAAACCGGCCCCTGGCCCTGACGCAGGGCAAGATCGAGTACCGCGGTTACCGCAAACCGGCCTTTGGTTGTCAGTCGCATACGTACCCCTCTGAGTAGGAATGTCAGGTTCACGCGGGTCGGTCAAATCCGGGGCAGATATCCGGAATTCAATCCCGAGCGATTCGCTCAAGATTACCAATAACCTAGCGTTTCAGTCAACTTTCCTAGCAGAGATCAATATCAATTGAATCAAACACATACACCAAAGGCTCAGGAACCCGCTCCGAGGCGCAAAGCGCGCCAGCGGTATTCCTTGCCGTCCTCGGTGGCGGCCTGGCCGACGATCCGGCCTTCCTTCACCTTGCCCTGAAAGCGCACCATCGACTTGCCGTTCTGGAACCTGAACGACACATAGTCCCCGCGCAGGAATGGCCGTTCGAGTTCGATCGACTTGCCGCCCATCTCCACCTTGCCGGAGAACTCCTGGAAGCGCTGATCGATGTCGATCACCGCGTCCTTCCAGGTACCGCCCGAAGGCACGCGCATCCGCCACTTGCCGCCGAAATGCGCCGGGACGATCCAGAACAGCACCTTGCTTTCCTGCCTGAGGCCCACCGGCTTGCCCGGCGCTGGCACATCGATCGAGAGATCCGGCTGCCATTCGCCCATGCCGTAGTCGTGCGACACGATGCGCGTGCCCGGCCGCAACTGCTGCAGGAAGCGGCCGCGAAGGTTCAGGTTGTACTCGGGCAGGAGATACATCGTGATGACGGTGGCCTGGTGCAGATCGGTCTTGAACAGATCCTCCTGCACGAAGCGCACGCGGTCGTCCACGCCGGCCTTTTTCGCGTTCTCGGTGGCGAGCTTCACCAGCCGCGGGTCGTAGTCCACCCCGAAGCCGCGCACGCCGAAGCGCGTCGCCGCGGTCACCACAATGCGCCCGTCCCCCGAGCCGAGGTCGATCAGGAAGTCGGTCGCGCGCACCCCGGCGAGGCTGAGCATCGCGTCCACCACCGGCTGCGGCGTCTGCACATAAGGCGTTTCCTCGCTCGGGGGTTTGATTTCCTCGGCGGCAAGTGCAACTCCACCCGCAAGGCAGAGCGCAAAAAAGGACAACAGACGGACCAGGGCATTCATGGAGGACTTGCCGAAAGGCGACCGAAACCGGGCGGGGTCACGATGATAAACGAGGGGCGGATTGCGGGCATCCCCCCGATAGACTCGTCCGCCTCAGGCTATGGCGCCGCAGGCGCGAAGCAAAGCAATCTCGGAGACCGAGAATCCCGCTTCACCGAGCACTGCGTCGGTGTGTTCGCCGGGCGCCGGGACCGGGCGATCCGGCGCGTCATTCGTACCGAGTTTCACCGGCTGCGCAAATGACGGACCGCTTCCGATCATCCCCCGCGCCAGGAACTGCTCATTCTCGAGCGCCTCCTGCATCGTCAGCACCGGACTCACGCAGCAGTCGATGCCGGCGAAGTGCGCGGTCCACTCCGATTGGGTGCGCGTCGCGAATATCGCCGCGAGCCGCGCCTTCACCGGCGCCGCGGCATCGCCATACACCAGATGCTGCGGTTTAAGTTCCGGGCAGCCGAGCGCATCGCAGAGCGTCTCCCAGAACTTCGCCTCGAGCGCGCCAACCGCCATGTAGCGCCCGTCGCGGGTCGCGTAATAGCCGTAGCAGGGCAGCTCGCCCGCGAGCATCGTACTGCCGCGCGGCGGCGTGCTTCCCGCCGCCAGGGTGTCGAGCAGCGGAAACACCGCATGCGCGAGCACCGCATCGGCCATCGCCACGTCCACATGCCGGCCGCGGCCGCTTGTCCTCGCGTCCACCAGCGCCGCGAGAATGCCCATCGCCGGCACCAACGCGCCGCCGAGCAAGTCGGCAATCTGGAAATTCGGCAGCACCGGCGGACCGCCCGCCGCTCCGATCTGGTCACCCACGCCCGCATAGCCGATGTAGTTGATGTCGTGCCCGGCGCGCTGCGCGTACGGACCGTCCTGCCCGTAACCGGTGATCGAGCAGTAGACGATGCGCGGATTCACTGTCGACAAGGCCGCATAGCCCGCGCCGAGCTTGTCCATCACGCCGGGGCGAAAGCCTTCCACAAGAATGTCCGCGTCTTTCGCCAGTCGCAGCAACACGGCCAGCCCCTCGGGCTTTTTCAGATCCAGCCGGATGCCGCGTTTGTTGCGATTGACGAGTTCGAACAACACCGAGGTGTCACCGCGCATCGGGCCAAGGGTCCGCGCGTAGTCTCCCGCGCCGGTGTCCTCGATCTTGATCACCGCGGCACCGAAGTCGGCCAGATGCTGCGTGCACATCGGCCCGGGCAGCAGCCGGGTCAGGTCGAGGACGCGGATGCCGGCAAGCGGGGCGGGCCGGGTCATGTCGGTGCGCCCGCAGCCCTGCCGCGGCTCAGTAGTGATACCTGCATTGCGCGATGATCAGCGTCTTGCCATCCACCGTGTACACCAGCCGGTGCTCTTCGTTGATGCGACGCGACCAGTAGCCCGACAGGGCGTGCTTCAGTGGCTCCGGCTTGCCGATTCCCGAACGGGGATTGCGCTGACAGTCGCGAATGAGCTCGTTGATCCGTGCGAGAATTTTCCGGTCGTTCTGCTGCCAGTACACATAGTCCTCCCAGGCCGAAGGATGCCAGAGGATCATCACGCCGGATCAGACCTTGGCGAGCCTAGGCCTTGACGAGTTTGCGCCTGACGAGCTTCTTCTTCGCGATGCCCGCAACGGCACCGAGAAGCCGCGCGGCATTGGCGGGCGTGCGCAACAGGTAGGCGGTTTCTTTCAGCGCGTTGTAGTCATCCAGCGAGAGCAGCACCGCCGGCCGCCCGTTCTGCCGGGTGATAAGCAACGGAGCGTGATCGTCGTTCACGCCGTCGATGGACTTGGCCAGATTATTGCGTACCACGCTGTAACTCAGGGCTTTCATGGCTCGTTCCCGGGCGTCAGATAGCTGAAATGAGAGTACGCATTATTGCACAATGCGTCTGCATGAAGGCCGCTACGCCGACCGGGATCGCTCACCCACCCGCCCGATACGAAGGCGCCGCGCTTCGCGGGTTCCCTGTCAACCCCGCAAGCCCCGATCATGCGTTTCCCCCCAGAACGCCGACAGGTTCCGATAAATTGCGAACTTTTCTGTTTACAGATCCTTTACTGACGGAGAACAGTGGTATTTTTGATTGCTATTTTTAGCAATTCCCTGTCGGCACCCCGGGACTCTCCCCGACTCTCTGCGGCTTCGCACGGGCCGGCGGCAATCACCCGGAAACGAGACATGCCGTCTTGCGGCGTCGCGTTGTAGCTGGCGCTTCGACACCCGCAGTCCTCGATCTTCTCATGCGCCTTGCCTTGCATCGCTCGGGCGAAAATCAAGGAAGCCAGGGGCACGAATTAATCAATCCTCGAAACGCGGAACCCGTAAAAGCTGATCCGGCGCGACGCGGGGCTCCAAAAGCGGACTGCGGAGCGCAGGAACCGTGGATCGTTGTCCCAGTTACCCCCCCGCAGCATGCGCCAGGAACAATCCCCTCGGGACCACGCACTTCCATCTGCGGATGCGCCATTGTAGTCACCGTGCAAGCAGTCCTCGGTCCATTCCCACACGTTGCCATGCACATCGTGCAAGCCGAAGGCGTTGGCAGGATAGCCGCCCACCGGCACCGTGCGGCCCGCGCTGGCCGCCGTCGAACTGCCGGCATAGGAGACCTTGGAGTCGTAATTCGCCTGCTGCGGCGAAATGCTGTTGCCGAAGGAGAATGCCGTGATCGTGCCTGCCCGAGCGATGTACTCCCACTGCGCCTCTGACAACAGCCGATACGCCTTGCCCGTCTTTCGCGACAGCCACTCGGTGTATGCCTTCGCATCCTCCCAGGACACGTTGATCACCGGCCGCTTGCCGCGTCCCCAGCCCTCATCGCCGGGACGGTGACTGCAACCGCTCTCACCCACGCAGGCATCCCATTCGTCGAACGTGAGCTCAAACTTTCCCGCGGCAAACGGCCGCGCGATCGTGACGGTGTGCTGCGGGCCTTCACTGGAGTCCCGACGCGCCTCAGAGGCTGGCGAACCCATCGTGAAACTGCCCGGCGGGATCACCACCATCTCGGGACAGACGTCGCAGTCCCGGAATACGGTGCCACGTGTCATGGCCGCGATCGTCCCGGGTGCCGCGGAAGGACGTGTTTCTGCGCTTGAAATCGCAGCCGAAGCGACCTGTACCGACGCAGACGAAACCGCCGATGATGCCTCGTCAATCTTGGCAATGCGAAATCCGGTCCACTGATCGCGCCTCTCAACGAGGCTGCGTTCGCGATACGCGGAACGTACGTGCCTTGGATCACCGAACCACGAGCCGCCGCGCTGGGCGCGCAGCGTGCAGTCCCCTCCAACCCGGGCACTTCCGTCCGAGGTCGCGCCTTTGTAGCCGGGGTACCAGCAATCCTCTGTCCATTCCGCCGCGTTTCCGTGCATGTCGTAAAGACCAAACGCATTCGCAGCGTAGCTTCCCACCGCGGACGTCTGTCCCCGATGCGTGCCAACCGGGCCTCCGGCGTAAGCGCTTCTTGGGTCGTAATTCGCCTGTTGTGGCGTAATCGTGTTGCCAAAATAAAACGCGGTCGTTGTCCCGGACCGTGCGGCGTATTCCCACTCCGCCTCTGTGAGCAGTCGATACGTCCGACCCGTTTTGCGCGAGAGCCACGCGGTATAAGCCTTTGCATCCTGCCAGGACACGTTGATCACCGGCCGCTTGCCGCGTCCCCAGCCGCGATCGTCCGGCTTGTGGCTGCATCCGCCCTCGCGCACGCAGGCATCCCATTCGTCGAACGTGAGCTCAAACTTTCCCGCGGCAAACGGCTTGCTAATCGTCACTGTGTGTTGCGGCCCCTCATCCATGCGTTGCGGCTCCGACTCGGGCGAACCCATGGTGAAGCTGCCCGGCGGAATCACCACCATCTCCGGGCAGTCGGCGCAGTCGCGAAACACCGTACCGCGCGCCATCGAGGCGATGCTGCCCGCGGGCGCGGCCTGCTGAATCGCCGCGGTGGTCGGCGCGGCGCTGGCCACCTGTGCCGCAGGCGCGACTGGAGCGGACTGCACCCCCAGCGCCCGCAGCCGGGCGTGTGCCAGATCGACGAACAATCCGTCGGGAAATCGTTTCAGATAAGCGCGCAGTTCGTCCGCGCTACGGGTGTCCTTGACCGAATCCCAGAACGCACGGTCGTTGGCCGAGGAATCGAACGCCTGTGGCGCGGCCGTACTTGCGGAAGGCGCCGCACTCGCGACCTGCTCCCCGCCGCGAAAGCGGAACTCCCCGGTCAGCGACGAACTTTTCCACGGCACCTGCTTGTTGGCGGTGGTGCGCGCCACACCCGCGGTCACCCGGGTGAACACACGGTCGATGTCGCTATCGGGTTCGCGCAGGCTGCGTAGCAGGTTCTCGGTGAACAGCCCGTTGCGCCCGCTGCCATCCGCCGCGACCGACCCCGGTGCGGTGGCGAAGGCCACGAAACTCCCCGCGGGCGCGCTCATCTGTGCGAGACCGCTCGCCGCCGAGCGCCAGCTGCGCGCAAACGGGTTGTTGCGACAGGCATCCAGAATCACGATGTTCACCCGGTTGCCCGCCTCTTCCATGCCCGCGAGCACGCGGTTGGCGTCCACCGCTTCGTCCTCGAGTTCGAATTCCTCGCGGATGTCGGCATTCACCGGAATCAGGTAATTGCGGCCCTTGGCCTGCACTCCGTGGCCGGCGAAGTAGAACAGGCCCACCCCGCCCTTTCGGAGCGACTGCGAAAACTCGCGGATCGCGGCGCGCATCTCGCGCGGGCCAGAGTTGGTGCGAAGCGTCACCGAGAAACCCATCTGCTTCAGCTCCGCCGCCATGTCGGTGGCGTCGTTCACCGGATTGCGCAACGGTGCTTCCTTGTAGGTCGCATTGCCAATCACCAGTGCGACACGCTGCTCGTTCGCCACCGCCGCAGCGGGCGCGACGCTGAGAGTTCGCTGCGCATGAGCCGCGCCGCAGGCAAGTGCCAGCACGGCAAACAAGGAGAAGAGCGATCGAGGCGAATGCATGGCGGTTGTTCCGGTCAATCGAACGAACTCATTGTTTCACCCGGCCGGCACCGCCGCAATCCCGCGATGAATCGGTATCACCGCGCCCCGCCAAATTACCGATGATGATCATGAATTGCGCACTTTGCCGTTTGCAGATTCTTTACCGACGCTGCGAAGTGACTTTTTCTATTGCCAATTTTGGCAATTCATCGGCAGCGGATCAGTCGTACTTCTTCGCATCCTCGATCACCTTGCCGTCGTTGGGTAGGGTGCCGGGCTTCACGAACTCGGCCTCGCCGCGCATCTTGGTGACATCGCGCAGGGTCTCGGCGATCGCAGCCGACAGATGCGGCGTGCCCGCATCCACTTCGCAGCGAAGCGTCATGCGGTCCTGTCCGCCGGGGTTGTCCACGACCAGCCGCGCCTTGCGGATCTCGGGGTGCCGCCGCACCACGTCCGCCACCTGCCGCGGATGCACGAACATGCCGCGCACCTTGGTGGTCTGGTCGGCGCGCCCCATCCAGCCGCGGATGCGCGTGTTGGTGCGACCGCAGGGGCTCGTGCCGGGCAGGATCGCGGAGAGATCGCCGGTGGCAAAGCGGATCAGCGGATAGTCGTGATCGAGCTTGGTCACCACCACCTCGCCCACCTCGCCCGGCGCCACCGGGTCGCCGGTGCCGGGGCGCAGGATTTCGAGAAGGATCTCCTCGTCGAGGATCATGCCTTCGAGCGCTTCGCTCTCGTAGGCGATGTTGCCCAGATCGGCGCTGGCGTAGATCTGCTGCACCTGCGGCACGCCGTGCTCTTTCAGCCATTGCCGCAGCGACGGCGGCAGCGCCTCGGCGCCGACCACAGCGCGCTTCACGCTCGACACATCGCTGCCGAGTTCGGCCGCCTTTTCGAGAATGATCTTGAGAAACGAGGGCGTACCGATGTAACCCGAGGGTTTCAGTGTTGCCATCGCCTGCACCTGCATCTCGGTCTGCCCGGTGCCGGCGGGAATCACCGCGCAGCCGAGCTTGAGGGCACCTGATTCCATCATCGAGGCGGCGGGCGTGAAGTGGTAGGAAAAGCAGTTCTGGATCACATCGCCCGCGCGGAACCCGCACGCAAAAAGCGGCCGCGCCATGCGCCACCAGTCGGCGCCGCATCCTTCGGGATCGAAGATCGGCCCGGGGGACATGAAGATGCGCGCGAGCTTGCCGGTCGGCGTGGCGTTCAACCCGCCGAACGGCCGCTCGATCGCCTGCAGATCGAGCAGGTCGGACTTGCGCGTCACCGGCAGTTTGGCCAGCGCCTCGCGCGAAGTCACCTCACGCGGATCGAGTCCCTTGAGGATGCGCGCAAAGCCGGAGCTGTTGGTCTGCGCGTGATAGACCTGCGCCGGCAGAAGCGCCATCAGGATGCGTTCGCGCACCTCGGGGTCGCGGGTTTCTAGGGTGTCGTAATGCTTGCTCATGGTCATCCGCTCAAGGAATATTTCATCGAAAAGGCTTCGCCGCAAAGACCCTTGGGGTCATTGCGAGCGCAACGAAGCAATCTCCTGCACTACGGGCACCGGAGATTGCCGCGTCGCTTCGCTCCTCGCAATGACCGGGCGATCGCCACGATCAGGACAGCCAGCGCTTGCGGCGCCGGTAGAATTTATTGTCTCGGAAGCTCTTGCGCCCGGCGGTGGAGAGGCCGAGGTAGAACTCCTTCACGTCCTCGTTCTCGCGCAGCGACGCGGCTTCGCCGTCCATCACCACCCGGCCGTTCTCGAGGATGTAGCCGTAGTCGGCGTAACGCAGCGCGACCATGGTGTTCTGCTCGGCGAGCAGGAAGCTCACCTTTTCCTTCACGTTGAGGTCGCGCACGATCTCGAAGATTTCCTCCACTACCTGCGGCGCAAGACCCATCGAGGGTTCGTCGAGCAGGATCATGCTCGGGCGCGACATCAGCGCGCGACCCACTGCAGTCATCTGCTGTTCGCCGCCGGAGGTGTAGCCCGATTGCGAGCCGCGGCGGTCCTTGATTCGCGGAAAGTAGTGATACACCCGTTCCAGATCCGCGCGGATTTCGGCGCGCGAGGCGGAGCGTGTGTAGGCACCGGTGAGCAGGTTTTCTTCCACCGTCAGGTGCTGGAAACAGTGGCGGCCCTCCATCACCTGCACCACGCCCATCTTCACCAGGTCATGCGGCGTGCGGCGGTCGATACGTTGCCCACGGAATTCGATCGCACCCTTGGTGACTTCGCCGCGCTCGGCC
Source organism: Betaproteobacteria bacterium (assembly GCA_947466535.1). GTDB lineage: Bacteria > Pseudomonadota > Gammaproteobacteria > Burkholderiales > SG8-39 > CAMBSA01. The sequence continues at coordinate 12,257 of CANIEV010000007.1, read as the reverse complement.
GAGAGCAGGTTGGAGATCGCTTTCAGCGTGGTGGTCTTGCCCGCACCGTTGGCACCGAGCAGGGCCACGATCTTCCCTTCGTCCACGCGCAGCGACACGCCCTTCAACACCAGGATCACGTGGTTGTAGATCACCTCGATGTTGTTTACGCCGAGGTAAGGGGTGGCTTCAGCGACGGGTTTCAGTACGGCGGACATTTTTTGGAACCGCAGATGAATGCAGATTGACGCAGATGAAAGTCAAATACCAAAACCGGCCCGCAGTCCCGCGGATGAACGCCTTTGCATCCGCGTTCATCCGCGTTCATCTGCGGATAATTCCTTTTCAGCTCTCCTTGCTGCAGTCGCGCGGGGTGATGCCCTTTTCCTTCGCGTACTGCGCGGCGGACTGCTCGATCATCGGGCGGATCAGGTCGCGGTCGGCTGCGATCCAGTCGGTGATCACGTTCCACTTCTTGCCGTCCCACTGCTGGAACTTCACCGCGCCGCCGCCTTCATGGTCGGCACAGGAAACTTTCAGCGCCTGCATGAAGCCGGTGGCACCAAGTTGCTTGAGCTTGGCATCGTCGATGTTCAGGTTCTCGATGCCCCAGCGCACCTGCTCGCCGGTTAGCGGCTTGTTGCCGTAGCGCTTCTGTGCGGTGCGGATCGCCTCGGCCGTCAGAATCCCCGAGACCACGCCGCGGTTGTAATAGATCGAGCCGATCCGCGACTTGTCCTCCATCTCGCCCTTGCCCTTGGCGTAGACGTTCTTCTGGATTTCCTGCACCACCGGGTAGTTGGTGCCCGCGACGTTGAAGCCGGCGGCGATATAGCCCTTGGCCGCATCGCCCGCGGGGATGGTGTCTTCCTCGGCGCCGGACCACCACACGCCGATCAGCTTGTTGCGCGGGAAGCCCACCTTCGCCGCCGCCTTGATCGCGGTCGGGTTCATCACGCCCCAGCCCCAGAGGATCACCCAGTCCGGCTTGAACTGGCGCACCTGCAGCCATTGCGCGCCCTGCTCGTTGCCCGGATGCGCGACGGGGATAAGCGAGAGCTCGTAGCCGAGATTCTTGCCCATCGCCTCGAGCACCGAGTGCGGCTCCTTGCCGAACGCGGAGTCGTGATACACCAGTGCGATCCGCTTGCCTTTCATCTTGGCATCCCCGCCTTCCTTGGAGGAGATGAACTTGATCATCGCGTTCGCCTGGCTCCAGTAGGTGGTGATCAGCGGGAAGACATAGGGGAACACGCGCCCGTCGGCGGCGTCGGTGCGGCCGTAACCCATCGAGATCAGCGGAATCTTGTCGGCGGTGGCCTTGTCGATCAGCGAGTAGGTGATGCCGGTGGACAGCGGATGCACCACCGCCGCGCCGGTCGGGCCCTTCTTCTTGGTGCGCTCGTAGCACTCCACGCCGCGCGCGTTGTTGTACTCGGTCTCGCATTTTTCCCAGGTGACCTTGACGCCGTTGATGCCGCCGTCGCGGGCGTTCAGCATCGCGAGATAGTCGATCATGCCGCCGAAGTAGCCCGAGCCGCCAGCCGCGTAAGGCCCGACCCAGTAACCGTTCATCGGCACAAACTGTTCGTTCGCCTGCGCGAACGCGCCACCGGACACGGCGGCAAGCGCGGCAGTCAGCAGACCCGCCGCGGCATTTTTCAAATTGTTGCGCATCGAAAACTCTCCTTTGGGTTGGTCCGTCCTGTCTTGTGCAGGCTCCTGATTAGGCTGAATAACTCTATACCTAAGGCCTCCCGGGTGCCAGCCATTCCCGGACGCCCGAAATCTCAATGCGGGAACGGCCAGAGCCGCAGCTTTTCCTTCGCGATCTGCCACAGGCGCGCGAGGCCGTTCGGCTCCACGATCAGGAAGAACACGATCAGCACGCCGAACAGGATCAGCGTCAGGTTGGAAATCGCGCCCGGCGGCGGCGTGATGCCCATCGCCTCCGCCGCGGGCAGCGCGATCACCTCGAGGAAGATCGGCAGCAGCACGATGAAGGCCGAGCCGAGGAAGCAGCCGAGAATCGATCCGACCCCGCCGATGATCACCATGAACAGCACCCGGAAGGACAGGTCAAGTTCGAAGGCCGCCGGTTCCACCGTGCCGAGATAGGCATAGGCGTAGAGCGCGCCCGCGAGGCCGCAGTAGAAGGAACTGATCGCGAACGCAAGCAGCTTGGTCTTCATCATCGGGATGCCGACCACCTCCGCCGCGACGTCCATGTCGCGCACCGCCATCCAGGCGCGGCCGATCGAACTGCGCACCATGTTCTTCGCGGCGAGCGCCATCACCGAGACGATGCTGAGCACGAACACATAACGCTCCACCGGCGAGTCGAACACATAGCCGAAGAGCTGAATTTTCTGCGCGGTGATCACACCCGATGAACTGTAATTGGAGAACCAACCGAATTTCACCAGCGCCCAGACGATGAAGAACTGCGCCGCAAGCGTCGCCACCGCGAGATAGAAACCCTTGATCCGCAGACTCGGCAGCCCGAAGAGAATGCCCACCAGCGCGGCGCACAGGCCCGCGAGCACGAAGGCCACCAGAATCGGCAGGCCGTCGATGCGCAGCATGAAGTTGTAGGTGGCAAACGCGCCCACCGCCATGAAACCCGCCGTGCCGAGCGACAACTGCCCCGCGTAACCGGTGAGGATGTTCAGTCCGAGCGCCGCGAGCGAGAAGATCAGAAACGGAATCAGGATGCCGCTGTACCAGTAGTTGAAGTCGATCGCACCGGAAATTCCCGGCGTCACCGAGGCAATCGGAATCAGCAGGAAGGCCACGACAAGAATGACCGCCATGCCGATGCGGTCCTGGCGGATCGGGAAGATCTGCTGGTCGTCGGCGTAGGTGGTGCGGAACTGTCCCGCTTCGCGGTAGAACACGGTCTAGACCCGATCGATGTGTTTTTCGCCGAACAGCCCCTCGGGCCGCACCAGCAGGAACAGGAGCGCGAGCACATACGGGAACCACGACTCGATGCCACCGCCGAAATACGGGCCGACGTACACCTCGGCGAGCTTCTCCGACGCACCGATGATCAGGCCGCCTACGATCGCGCCCGCCACCGACTCGAAGCCGCCGAGGATCAGCACCGGCAGCGCCTTGAGCGCAAGAAAGGTAAGCGAGAAGGACACGCCGTTGCGCGCGCCCCAGAGCAGTCCCGTCACCAGCGCGACGAACCCTGCCACCGACCAGACGATCACCCAGATATGCTGCAGCGGGATGCCCACCGCGAGCGCGGCCTGGTGATCGTCCGCCACCGCGCGCAGCGCCCGGCCGATGCGCGTCTTGTTGAAAAACAGCGCAAGACCCGCCACCAGCACCGCCGCGATGCCCGCGGCGGCAAGGTCGAAGCGACTGATGTTCATGCCCACCGACTCCGAGATCGCCTCGATCGGCGTGTCCTCGATGCCCAGATCGAGCGGACGCACGTTGGCGCCCCAGACGAACTGCGCCACGCCTTCGATGAAGTAGCTCAGGCCAATGGTCGCCATGAACAGCGTGATCTGCGGCTGGTTCACCAGCGGGCGCAGCACGACCCGCTCGGTGAACACAGCGAGGCCCACCATCAGCACCAGGGTCAACGCGAAGGACACCCACGCGGGCGCGCCCTTCTCCGTCAATCCCACGAAGGTCAGCGCGGCGAAGAACACCATCGCACCCTGCGCGAAATTGAAGACCCCGGAGGCCTTGTAGACAAGCACGAAGCCCAGGGCCACAAGGGAATACATCACCCCGGCGAGCAAGCCACCGATGAGGACTTCAAAAAAGAAACCGACGCCGCTCATGTGAAGTTCCGCTCGCCACTGAATTGGGGGATATACAAGGGGGCGCCGCCCCCTTGTTCAATACCCCATACCCCGGCGAGCAAGCCACCGATCAACACCTCGAAAAAGAAACTCACGCCACTCATCAGTGCGCCACCCCGAGATACGCATCGATCACCTTCGAATCGCCGCGCACTTCATCCGGTGTGCCGTCGGCAATCTTGCGCCCGTAGTCGAGCACCACCACGCGGTCCGAGATATCCATCACCACCCCCATGTCGTGCTCGATCAGCACGATGGTGGTGCCGAACTGGTCGTTCACATCGAGGATGAAGCGGCACATGTCCTGCTTTTCCTCGACGTTCATGCCGGCCATCGGTTCATCGAGCAGCAGAAGTTCGGGCTCGGCGGCAAGCGCGCGACCGAGCTCGACGCGTTTCTGCAAGCCGTAGGGCAGCCGGCCGACCGGCGTCTTGCGAATGTGCTGGATCTCGAGGAAGTCGATCACCTCCTCCACCTTGCGGCGGTGCTCGAGTTCCTCGCGTTGCGCCGCGCCCCAGTAGAGCGCCTGCTGCAGGAAGTTGCAGCGCATCTTCAGGTTGCGCCCGGTCATGATGTTGTCGAGCACCGTCATGCCGCGGAACAGCGCGATGTTCTGAAAGGTGCGAGCGATGCCCTGCGCCGCCGCCTGGTGCGGGCTCACCTCGCGGCGCGCGGCGCCCTTGTACGTCACCGTGCCCTGCTGCGGGTGATACACGCCGTTGATCACGTTGAGCATCGAGGACTTGCCCGCGCCGTTGGGGCCGATGATCGCGCGGATCTCGTGCTGCCTCACGTCGAAGGACACGCTCTGCAGGGCCTTGACCCCGCCGAAGGCGAGCGACACCTCCGCGACCGTGAGCACCGGTTCGCCGATACGGCGTTCGTGCGCGGTCGTCATGCCGCCAGGCCGCTTTCCGACGTAAGTAACGGCGGTCTCATGCCGCCTCCCTGGCGGCGTCCACCGGGAAGGCTTTCGCCTCGGCGATCGGCAGGGTGGCGGAGATCGAACCGGTGCGCCCGTCCTCGAAGCGCACCTGCGTCTCGATGAAGCATTCCGGTTTGCCCGAATAAAGCGCATCGACCAGCACCGCGTATTTCTCGGCGATGAAGCCGCGTCGCACCTTGCGCGTGCGCGTGATCTCGCCGTCGTCCGGGTCGAGTTCCTTGTGCAGGATGAGAAAGCGGCTGATCTGCGAGCCGCCGAGCACCGGGTCGGCGGCGAGGTCGCGATTCACCTTCTCCACGCACTCGCGCACAAGCGCAAGCACCTCCGCCTTGGCCGCGAGATCGGTGTAGCCGGAATAGGCGAGGTTGCGCCGCTCCGCCCAGTTGCCCACCGCTTCCATGTCGATGTTGATGAAGGCGCAGACGCGGTCACGTTTGTCGCCGTAGGCCACCGCTTCCTTGATGTAGGGAAAGAACTTGAGCTTGTTCTCGAGATACTTCGGCGCGAACAACGTGCCGTCCGCCAGCTTGCCCACGTCCTTGGCCCGATCGATGATGCGCAGGTGCTGGTCGGGGTCGAGATAGCCCGCATCGCCGGTGTGGAACCAGCCCTCCGCGTCCTTCGCTTCGGCAGTCGCCTCGGGGTTCTTGTAGTACTCGCGGAAAAGACCGGGCGTGCGCACCAGGATCTCGCCGTTCTCCGCCACCTTCAGTTCCACGCCGGGCATCGCCGGGCCAACGGTGTCGGGCTTCACGCCGCCGTCGGGCTGCACGCAGACGTACACCGTGGTTTCGGTCTGCCCGTAGAGCTGCTTGAGGTTGATGCCGATCGATCGGTAGAAGACGAACAGGTCCGGCCCGATCGCCTCGCCCGCGGTGTAGGCCACGCGCACCCGGCTCATCCCAAGCACGTTGCGAAGCGGACCGTACACCAGCAGGTTGCCAAGAAAATAGAGTAGCCGGTCGACGGCGCCCACCGGCTCCTTGGCATCCAGAATCTTCGCCCCGACACGGCGGGCGACATCCATGAAGCAATGGAACAGGTTGCGCTTCACCCAGCCCGCGTCCTCCATGCGTATCGTCACCTGGGTGAGCAGCGCTTCGAGCACGCGCGGCGGGGCGAAGTAATAGGTCGGCCCGATCTCGCGCATGTCCGCCACCACCGTCTCGGAGGACTCGGGGCAGGACACGCAGAAGCCCGCCACCATCGACTGGGTGTAGGAAAACAGGTTCTGGCCCACCCAGGCCATCGGCAGGTAAGCGAGCATGTCCTCGTCCGGCCCGAGTTTCTCGAACTCGCAGTAGCCGCGACCGGTGGCGATCATCGCCCCGTGGGTGAGCGTCACGCCCTTGGCGTTGCCGGTAGTGCCCGAGGTGTAGAGGATGGTCGCGACGTCGCTGGCGCTGCCCTTGTCGATCTCGTCCTCGAAGAACTCCGGGTTGCGGCCGATGAAATCACGCCCGAGCCCCTGGACGCTCTCGAAGCTCATCAGCTCCGGCTGCACGTAGTGGCGCAGGCCGCGCGGCTCGTCGAACACGATGTGTTTCAGCGTCGGGCACTGCGGCAGGATCTCGAGCAGCTTGTCCACCTGCTCCTGGTCCTCGACGATCGCGAACACCATCTCGGCGTTCTGGAACACGAAAATGAATTCCTGCGCCACCGCGTCCTGGTAGAGCGGCACCGGCACGCCGCCGAGCGCCTGCGCCGCGGCGAGCGCCCAGTAGAGCCGCGGCCGGTTCTCGCCGATCACAGCCAGCGTCATGCCGCGGCGGAAACCCAGCTCAGCCAGCCCCCCTGCGAGCAGTTCCACCTCGCGCGCAACCTCGCGCCAGCTGCGGGTCTGCCAGATGCCGAGGTCCTTCTCGCGAATCGCAGGACGATCGCCGCGCACCGCCGCGTGATGCAGCAGCAGCTTGGGGAAGGTATCGAGCAATGCCGCACCGGTATTGCCCGGCGCAGCCGAATTCGTCACCTTCGAATCCACGCGATTTTTCTCCTTTGGACCGCAGGGTTCCGATAGTCGGGGCGCTCTTTTCGACGCGGCGCCCTCGTGGAACCTGCCCGTATTGCTATACGACTAAATCAGCCCGACTCTGTCAGCTCGGATAGTGCTCAACCTGAGCGCTCATTTTAGTCACAAAACTTACGCGCAACTTACGCGCTCCAGGGGCGAGCGCGGATATTTCAATACGTGAAGAATCCCCGCCTGGTCTTGCGCCCGAGGTAACCCGCCTCGACCATTTCCACCAACAGCGGCGCGGGACGGTACTTCGGGTCCTTGAAGCCTTCGAACAGCACGTTCATCACCGCGAGTTGCACATCCAGCCCGATCAGATCGCAGAGCGCGAGCGGGCCGATTGGATGATTGAGGCCGAGCTTCATCGCCTCGTCGATCTCGGCGGCGGTGGCAAGACCCTCGGCGAAGGCGAAGATCGCCTCGTTGATCATCGGGCAGAGCATGCGGTTCACCACGAAGCCGGGGCTGTTCTTGATCTTCACCGGCGTCTTGCCGAGCGATTTCGCGAGCGACTCGGTGGCGGCGTAGGTGGATTCAGAGGTCTGCAGTCCGCTGATCAGCTCCACCAGCTGCATCAGCGGCACCGGATTGAAAAAATGCATGCCGATCACGCGGTCCGGCCGGCCGGTGGCAGCAGCGAGCTTCGTGATCGAGATCGAGGACGTGTTGGAGGCGATCACCGCGTCAGGGCGAGCTGCGGCGTCAATCTGGTGAAAGATCTTGAGCTTGAGATCGAGGTTCTCGGTCGCCGCCTCGATCACCAGGTCGCATTCGCCGAGCGCGGCGAGTTCGGTGGCGGTCTTCACCCGCGCGAGCGTCGCCGCCTTGTCGGCAGCCGACAGTTTTTCCTTTTTCACCAGGCGCTCGAGGCTGCCGTCGATCGACTTGATGCCGCGATCGAGCTGCGCCTGCCCGATGTCGGTCATCACCACCTGCAATCCCGCCGCCGCGCAGCTTTGCGCGATGCCGTTGCCCATGGTTCCGGCGCCGACGACGCCCACGGTCTTGATAGCCATTTGCAATTCCTTGTGTTGAGGATTCTTCCGATGCGCCACGATACCAAAGGTGGAGTCTCTGCCGCACCTATAATGGGGCGGTCATCGTTCACCGGCCACCCCGCCACCCATGCGCGCCAACCCCTGGATCATCGTTTTTGTAGGCTTCGTCGCGCTGTCGGTGTCCTTTGCCTTTCGCGCCGTCCTCGGCCTGTCGATCCCGGAATGGGAACGCGCGGTGTCGGCCAACGGCCTCGGCTGGTCGCGCGACACGATTTCCGCGGCAAGCGCGCTCGCGCTCAGCGTGATGGCGGTGCTCTACCCCTTCGTCGGCGCGCTGGTGGACCGCATCGGCGCGCGCATCGTGGTGAGCGGCGGCTGCCTGCTGCTCGCAGTCGCGATGACGTTTGTCGGCAACATGAGCTCGCCCTGGCATCTCGCGCTCGCCTTCGGCGTGCTCGGCGGCGTCGCCTTCACGCTGGTGGGCAACAACGTGGTCACGGTGATGGTGGCGCGCGTGTTCGACACGCGGCTCGGTCTTGCCACCGGCATCGCCACCTCCGGCTCCACCGCCGGCCAGCTCGCGATGATGCCGTTGCTGACGCTTGGCTTCGTCGCACTCGGCTGGCGCCACACCTACTTCGTCGTGGCCGGCGTGTGCGTGCTGATCGCCTGCACCGCATGGTGGCTGCTCGGCGGCGAGTCGGGCAGGACCAAGGTAAAAACCGCCGGCCCGGCGCGCGTGAGCCTGCTGGAAGCCACGCGCATCCTGTTCCGCGACCCCGGCTTCTATGCGCTGTTCGTGAGCTTTTTCATTTGCGGCATCACCACCACCGGCATCATCGAGACGCACTTCATTCCGTTCGCGATCGCCTGCGGCTTCGCGCCGATGCTGTCCGCAATGAGCTACAGCGTGCTCTCGGGCTTCAATTTCACCGGCATGGCGATCTCGGGCTGGGCGTCCGACCGCTTCAACCGCTCGTGGATGCTGGGCGGCATCTACGCCGGGCGCGGGATTTCGTTTTTCATCCTGCTCGGCGTGGGCGACAGCTACCCGATGCTGATCGGCTTCGCGATCCTGTTCGGTCTGATGGAGTATTCCACCTTTCCGCCGACCGCAGGCCTCGTCGTATCGCGCTACGGCGTGGCCAACATGGGCAAGGCGATGGGCTTCCTGATGGCGGCGCACTCCATTGGAGCTGCGATCGGTGCCTGGGGTGCGGGTCGCGTGTACACCGTGTTCGGCAGCTACGACTGGGCCTGGATCGGCTGTGCCGCCACCGCCTTCGGCGCGGCACTGGTGGTGTTGGCGTGCAAGGACCCGCGGCACACCGGGCCGCACCAGGGATTCAGGATGCAGAGGATGCCGGCGCCTGCCTGAGCAGCGCGTGCTCTCTCGCGGCGCAGCGCGCACCGGCCGCGTGCATGCATTGTCGCCCGCCGCGATAGCGACTAATGTGAGCTCTTCATTGCCCTCCCCGCCGAGACATGTCATGCGCTCCCTGCTCATCTCCCTTTCGCTGATTGCCGCCACCTTGTCGCCTTTCGCGGGCGCGCAGGACTACCCCAATCGCCCGGTGAAGCTGATCGTCACCTACACCCCGGGCGGCGGCGCCGACACCACCGGCCGGGTGTTCGCCGAGCGCCTCGCCGACCTGTGGAAACAGCAGGTGGTGGTGGAGAACCGCCCCGGTGCGGGCGGCTCGATCGGCGCGGAACTCGTCCACCGCGCCTCACCCGACGGCTACACCCTGCTGCTGGCCACCAACACCCACATCATCAACGACGTGGTCTACAGCAAGCTCTCCTTCAACTTCACCCGCGACTTCGTCAACCTCGCGGTGGTGACCTCCGGCCCGATGGTGATCGCGGTCAACAGCGCCAAGGTGTCGGTGAAGGACATGAAGGAATTCACCGCGATGCTCAAGGGCTCGCCCGGCAAGTATTCCTACGCGAGCTGCAACGTCGCGAGCCCCCACCACTTCGGCATGGAGATGTACAAGGCGGCGATGGGCATCGATGCGCTGCACGTGCCGCACAAGGGCTGCGCGCCCGCGGTGGCCGATGCGGTGGCGGGTCATATCGACATCGTGGTGGCGACGCTGCCGCCGGCGGTGCCCTTCTTCAAGCAGGGGCGCCTGCGCCCGATCGCGCTGCTGTCCGCCGAACGCTCGCCCTCCGCGCCCGAGATCCCCACGGTGCGCGAATCCGGCATCCCCGAGCTCAAGGACTTTTCGCTCGAGAGCTACTACGGCTTCATGGCCCCGCCCGGAACGCCCGCGGCAATCGCATCGAAGATCGAAGCCGACGTGCTGAAGGTGGCGGCGCAACCCGAGCTGAAAAAGAAACTCGAATCCGCCGGTATGGACATGCTGGTGCTGAACGGCGCGGCGATGACCCGACTGATCCGCGCGGATCTGGAGAAGTATTCCAAGGCGGCGAAGGCGGCGAACATCAAGGCGGAGTGAGGCGGGGACAGTGAAATGCCGCCTTCGGGCGGCGACGGTGTTTCAGATTTTTCCGCGATCTGCCTGTTCTGCGGCGCCAGTGCTTGATGTTTTTTGAAAATGTGCGGGAATTAACGAGTCAACGAAGCGGGCGCGGGTTTCGCTCTGACCCGCATTCCTCTCTTTTCTCACGCCGTCCGCCGGCGATCCGCGGGCGGACGTCCGCCCAGCTTGCCGTTGCGGCGCGCGGACAGTGCTTTCGCGCGGCTGCTGGCGCTGCCGCCGCGCCGGCCGAGTTCGCTCATCCAGGCCCGCGACCCGAAGACGCCCAGCACCAGCCGGGGAACACTCAGGTCCACGTCGAGCGTCTCCCAATGCAGTCCGCCGCCGCGCGGCGTTACCTCAACGCCGCGAAGTTGTGCGGGTGTCGCATTGCGCAAACCTTCGGCGAGGCGCGGCGGAAACGCGAATACGCAGCCATTGGTCATCTCGACCACCACGCGGTCGTGCCGGGCGTCGTAGCGTGCCGTCTTCGCCCGAGGTTCGGCGGCGGCAGCCGCGGCGCCCGCCCGCTCGGCCTTGACGCCGCGTTTCGCGAGTTCCCTGTCAATCCAGTCAGTCCCGGCCATGAATGTCTCTCCAGCATTCCCACAGCAACGCCGAATGTGCATCGACTTCGCGCAATGCCGCACCCAGTTCGCGCCGACTGAGTCCCTCGGTTTGCAGCAAGTGCGGCCTGTGCCCGGACGTAGCCAAGGCAATCTTCGCCTCGCCATCCGGACCGATCACATGGGCATGCGGCGGATCGTGATCGTTCGGATAAATCACAATTCGCAACGTACCGGATCGAAGGACGGTCGGCATCTGAAGTGATTATACCCAAGCGTTGGGTTCAGGCCGGCTTGAACCTTGATGTCTTGCCACCGTACCCGAGACGCCTCACACGATCTTGGCCCCTCCCAAAATACTCCGGCCCGCGCTTCGCGCGGGCAAAAGAGGTAAAGAGGCCAAGGCGCAGGAATCAATCGGTCCTCGAAACGCGGAACCCGATGTCGCTGAGCCGAAGCGACGCGGAGGCCAAGTAGCGATTCGCGGAGAGCAGCAGCTGCGGATTGCTGATCCAGGAACCGCCCCGCAGCACGCGCTGGGAACAGTCGCCCGATGCCCACGCACTGCCGTCCGTCGGTGCGCCGGCATAGCTTCCATTCCAGCAGTCCTCGGTCCACTCCCACACGTTGCCGTGCACATCGTGTAATCCAAAGGCGTTGGCAGGATAGCCGCCCACGGGCACCGTGCCGCGCGGCGTGATCGCCACCGGGCTTCCCACGTACGACACGCTGGTGTTGTAGTTCGCCTGCTGCGGCGTGATCGACGCACCGAAAGAGAACGCGGTAGTCGTTCCCGCACGCGCCACGTATTCCCACTGTGCTTCACTCAGCAGACGGTAGGTTTTCCTACTCTTGCGCGAGAGCCACTCGGTGTACGCCTTGGCATCCTGCCAGGACACGTTGATCACAGGCTGCTTGCCGCGCCAGCCGCGATCGTCCGGCCTGTGGCTGCAGCCGCTCTCGCGCGTACAGGCATCCCAATCGTCAAATGTCACCTCATATTTCCCTGTGGCGAACGCTCGCGAGATCGTCACCGTGTGCTGAGGTCCTTGAGAGGATACCCGCTGCGGCTCGGGGGGCGACCCCATCGTGAAGCTCCCCGGCGGAATCACCACCATCTCCGGGCAGTCCGCGCAATCCCTGAACACCGTGCCGTGCGGCATCGAGGTGAGGCTGCCGGCGGGCGCAACCTGTTGGATGGCCGCGGCGGTCGGTGCGGCGCTCGCCACTTGCGCCGCGGGCGGGCGAGGCGCCGATTGCTCCAGCGCGCGCAACCGTGTGTGCGCCAGCGCAACGAACTGCCCGTTTGCAAACTGCTCCAGATACGCCTTGAGTTCATCCGCGTTCTTCGTGTCCTTCACCGACTCCCAGAAAACGCGATCGTTGGCGCCCGGGTCGGTCGGGATCGCCGCAGTCGCGGCAGCGGCACTTGCCACCGCCG
>CANIEV010000006.1 GCA_947466535.1 Betaproteobacteria bacterium | reverse complement strand
TTCCCCCACTGGCTTTGCAAAAATCAATCAGGTTTGGCGGATATCCTATTTTTCACGTAATTCCATATCTGGTTGAACCGGTTCTCAGTAACCGCGCCCCGAAGACCGCCGTGTAGCCCAGTCACCCGGCGTTGAACGTACTGCCGGAGCCGATACGAGTCGGCTCCTTTTTTTGGGGTTGATGGTTTCGTCGAAGCTAGTACCCGGATGGGTCAGGCGCTGCTTGAAATTGCCACCGCCCAAGGCACCGATATGGAATTTGGAAAAAGGTAGGACTGTGAAATCCATCCAGAAGGGCTTTACCCTGATCGAACTGATGATCGTGGTTGCGATTATCGGCATCCTGGTGTGGATTTCGCTGCCTGCGTATCAGGACTACACGGTTCGCGCGAAAGTGTCCGAACTGATTCTTGCAGCCTCAGATGCCCGTACCGGTATCTCGGAGAAGTACCAGACGGATCCGAGCAACCCCGCGTGCGCCGGCGCCGGCGTGACGATTCCCGTGGTTGGCAAGATCGCTACCGCGTCGGTCGCAGCCGGTGGCACGATCGTGGTCACGGGTTCGGCCGCCGCAACCTCGACCGGCCAGGCTGTGACCATCACCGTGACGCCGACGTTCAGCGCCGCGACCGGCACGATCACCTGTGCCTGCGTGGGTTCGCCCGCGAAGTACATGCCGGCGACCTGCAGAGATCTCTCATCAAACCCGCTCCCAGCGGCAGACCCACTCCCAGCGGCAGACCCACCCCCACCCCCAGAGGTACCCCCAGAGGTCAAGATCCAGGATGCACGTGCCTTCGGTCTACTGAAGAACGTATGAAATCTATCCATAAGGGCTTCGTGTGGTCTTTGCCAGGTTTGATGGTTTCTCGTCTTCTTGCGCCGTGGTAGCGGCATACAGGCATGCCAAAGGCAGCGGCGTTCTTGCACTGGATCTGGGTGGCTTTGCATCGGGCGTGGCACTGCAGTGCGCCGTGGACTCAAGCCCGAAAAAATCGGATCTAAACCGAATAAATGGAAAATTCGGTTTTTAAGAGAAAAGTGAAAAATCTCTATCGTTTGCATTGTAATGATGTTGGCGACTGATTCTTTGAGTCATGCCTCTACGGTCCGGCACAGCCGTCGTTCGTGCAAGCTCCTCAAGCCCACAGGCGCGACGTTCCGAGATCGGAAGCCCTTGGCGCATCTTCAGCACCACCTGTCGTTTGGCCTGCGGGGCTAGCGCTTTACGCCGTAGGCGACCTTGAGCGCATCAACGTCCAGATGCGCCTCGGCCAGAAGCTTCTTCAGCTTCGCGTTCTCGATCTCCCGATCACGCAGGCGTTTGGCCTCATTGACCTGCAGTCAACGGAACTTCGAGCGCCACCCGTAGAACGCCGCATCACTGAAGCCGTACTTCCGACGCAGTTACTTGACCGGGATCCCGGCTTCGACCTCCCTCAGGAACCCGATGATCTGCTCTTCCGAAAACCGTTTCTTCACGTCCAGTCTTCTTTCCCAGAGTCGGGCTCTAAACCGTTGTGCTACTCGATATTGGGGGGACGTTGCCGGCACGCGATACCGAGAAGGTCTTCGACTGGCGTCTCGGGAATGACGAATTGCCATTCCCCTCCCTCGGCCGATCGAACCGGCGTTCCTCCGCCCATGCGTTCCGGATACGCCGCGATCGTGAGAACCCTGTACTGCGAATCCTTGCAGTCGAGCTCATACAGCACCCGTAACGACAGGGCGCCGTAATTCGTCAGCTGGTTCATCTCCCGGATCGTCCACACCCGTACGAAATTGGCATTCTTCTGGATGCTTGCCGGGTCGTGATAGTGCGTTGCGTCGTCTGTCTCGGAATAGGCCACCCATTCCGCCAAGGCCGGGCCGGAGAACACGGCCAGAAGGGATAGCAGGGCCAGGTGAATCCTCGATCTGATAACCAACGCTCTGCCAATCATGTGGACTCGTTCAGGAACCTGAAGACGGTTTATCGTCGGATGTCGCGATATTCGGACAGTCGACGCGCGGAATCAAGGATCGATATACCCCCACATGCGTTTGTTGCTCGATGCTGCTGCATTATCGCGGCGTTTCGTGCGGCCTCCATATCATGGATACTCCGCATTTATTCCGGCGTGAGGTACGATCGATGAAATCGTTTGCATCCGCACTCATTGCGGTGATCGGATTTTTCATGGGGGCAGCGGCAATCGCGCAGTCGTACCCCGCTAAAGCGGTTCACCTCGTGGTGCCCTACACGCCCGGCGGCGGGGCCGACACGCTAGCCCGTGCCACCGCGCAGAGGCTGTCGGAAGTCTGGGGCCAGCAGGTGCTGGTGGAAAACAAGCCGGGTGCCAACACCGCGATCGGTGCGGAGTATGTGGCGAAGTCCGCCGCCGACGGTTACACCCTGCTCATGATAGAAACGGCGCTGGTGATCAACCCCAGCCTGTACGCGAAGCTGCCCTACGACACCTTCCGCGACTTCGCGCCGGTGGCGGGGCTGGTGGCGATCAGCCAGGCGCTGGTGGTCACGCCCTCGTCACCGCTGAAGTCGGTGCCCGAACTGATTCAGCTCGCGAAAACGAAACCGGGTGAAATCAGCTACGCCTCGTTCGGGCTCGGTTCCACCGCGCACCTGAACATGGAAATGCTTCAACAGATGGCCGGCATCAGGCTCAATCACATCCAGTACAAGGGCTCCGCGCCTGCGATGGTCGATGTCGCGGGCGGGCACGTCGCTATGATGTTCAATTCCACCGGTGGTGTTTTGCCGCAATTGAAATCGGGCAAGCTGCGGCTGATCGCGATGGGCAGCAAGGCGCGCCTGCCACAGTACCCGGATATTCCCACGGTGGCGGAGGCGGGCCTCGGCGGGTTCGAGGCGAGCGCCTGGTTCGGCATGGTCGCGCCCGCGGCCACGCCGCGCGATGTCATCGGCCGCATCAACGGAACCTTGCAGAAAATCTATGCCGAACCTGCGTTCCGGGAAAAGAATCTCCTCCCGCAGGCGTTCGAGCCGATCGTGGGCACGCCCGAGCAGTTCGGCGAGTACATGCGCGCCGAGGCGCTCAAATGGGGCAAGGTGGCGCGCGACGCCAAGGTCAGGCTGGATTAGCCGGGTTGACTATTTTTTGCCGGATACAAACTGGCTAACGCAAAAGCAAATACACATGACTCCTCCCGAACCGATCCGCCTTTCCAAACGCATGAGCGAACTCGGCCTTGCCTCTCGGCGCGAAGCCGACGAGTGGATCGAGCGCGGCTGGGTGCGCGTGGACGGCGCGGTGGCGATCCTCGGACTCAAGGTGCTGCCGCACCAGAAGATCACCATCGACCAGCGTGCGCACGCGCAACAGGCAAAGCGCGTCACCTTGATTCTGAACAAGCCGATCGGCTATGTGAGCGGGCAGGCGGAGGACGGGTATCAACCTGCGAGCGTTCTGGCCGTGCCCGCAAACCAGTACCTTGCAGTCGCGAAACCCGGAGCACCGAATCCGCCACCTGCCAAGGCGGTGCGGCACCAGGACCTGTTCGGCCTCGCGCCCGCGGGCAGGCTCGATATCGATTCAACCGGCATCCTCGTGCTGACGCAGGACGGACGAATCGCCAAGCAGCTCATCGGCGAGGACTCGGACATCGAGAAGGAGTATCTCGTTCGCGTGCGCTATACCAAGGGCGGGCGGTTGCCGGAAGAAGACCTCAAGCGCCTGAACCACGGCCTGAGCATCGAAGGGGAGCCGCTTCGCCCGGCGAAGGTCGGCTGGCAGAACGACGATCAGCTGCGCTTCGTACTGCGCGAAGGCAAGAAGCGCCAGATCCGGCGCATGTGCGAGATGGTGGGGCTGGAGGTGCTCGGCCTCAAGCGCGTGCGCATCGGCAAGCTGATGCTCAGCGACCTGCCGCTGGGCAAATGGCGGTTCCTGGGGACCGACGAAAAATTTAGCTGATGGCCCTATTCCCCTCCTCCCCTCCTCCCCTCCTCTCAGGAGGAGAGGTGCCTGCTCAGCAGGCGGGGCTGGTGTGGGGTGACGGTGGCTATGCGCCCTTGCCGAGATAATCCTCCAGCCGCACCTCCATCTCCCCCGGGATGCGCTTGCGCTCGAATTCCTCCTCGCGGCCGCGTGGCTTGGTCGCGTCTATCAGCAACCTGCCCCAGTGGTCCTTCAGCGGGTCTCGATAGAAACCCGGCACGTCGTTGATGATCCAGGCGCGCGTGTCGGCGCGGCCGCGAGTGAGGTAGGCCCAGAAGATGTCCTCGTAGTCGTGGATGTCCACGTCCTCGTCCACCGCGATCACCATCTTGTTGTAGTCGAGATGCGCGCCCATCGCGGCGAGCAGCGCATGGCGCGCATGGCCGTCGTACTGCTGCTTCACTTTCACGACGGTCGCAAGCAACGCCGATTTCACCGCAACGTCCAGAACGCCCGGCACCTGCTGCGCGAGATACCGGTAGATGCGCGAGGCGATTGCGTATTCCAGCGGGTAGATGTCCTCGGGCGACTGGCAGAGCAGCGAGTGAAACGCCGTGCCGCGTCGCCAGGACACGTGGGTCACTTCGAACACGTGGTTGTCGCCCACCGGCACGTAGTAGCCCATGAATTCGCCGAACGGGCCCTCCGGCCGGCGCAGATGCGGCAGGATACGACCCTCGATCACGATTTCCGCATCGGCCGGCACCATCAGGTCGATGGTTTTTGCCCTGCGCATCGGAACAGGACGGCCGGTCAGTTGTGCTGCGACCTGCAACTCGTTGGCCTCGTACGGCACCGAGGCGCAGGCGGCGAGAAACAGCGCAGGCGATGTGCCGACGAGAATGGCGGCCTCAAGGGCTTCGCCGCGCGACTCGGCCTTTGCCTGGTAGCGCGCGAGATCGTGGGTAGAGCCAAGGCGTATGCGTAACTCGGAGTCGCTCACGATCATCGAGCGATGGAACGACAGGTTGGGCACGCCGGTGTCGGGTTCCTTCGCAAGAAAGATGGCGGAGGTCAGATAAGGCCCCGCGTCGCGTTCGAAGTAGGTGATCTGCGGCAGGTCCGAGAGCTTTCCCTCGTGCAGGTCGCACGGTGTTTCGACCTCGGTCATCCAGGGCGTGCCCTGCGCCGGTGCGCTGCCGGTGAGTTCGACGAATCGCCTGCAGAAGCCGGCAGGCTCGGTGCCGATCATGGCCGCCAGCCGGCGCCGGCTGCCGTACACGTTGGTGACGACCGGAAAGTGCGAGCCTTTCACCTTGCGAAACAGCAGCGCGCGGTCGCCCGACCGTTGCGCGGCGCGGGTTACCGCGGCGAGTTCGAAGCGCGGATCGACCTCGCGGTCCACGATCAGCAGGTCGCCGGCGGCCTGGAGTTGTTCGAGATAGTTGCGCATCGGAATGCTCCTCGTGGAGGTGCCCGCCGGGCCGGTGAGTACGGCCGATATTGACGCTGCGGGATCGCGTGGGTACTGTATACAGCATGCAGAACGATCAGCAATTTAACCGCCGCCCATGAAATCCGCAAGCGCCGAACGGCCGTTTTCGCGCCTGCAGCGGGCGGACCCCCTGCGCGAGCAGGTGTACCGGTCGCTGCATGAAAAACTCAAACGCGGCGAAATCGACCCCGAGGCGCGGCTGACCGAAACCCAGCTTGCCGCGATGCTCGGCGTGTCGCGCACGCCGGTGCGCGAAGCGCTTGCCCGGCTGCGCCAGGAGGGCCTGCTCGATCTGTCGCCGCGCGGCGCGGCGCTGAGTTCGCTCTCGCGCACCGATCTCGACGAAGTGATGGAAATGAGGCTCCTGCTCGAGCCGTACATCGCGGCGCGCGCGGCCGAGCGTTCGACAGCAGACGGCGTCGCCGCCCTGCGCGCGGCGCTTGCGCGCGAGGTGGAGGCGGTGCCGCTGCGCTCGCCGCAACGCTTCGCTGCCGCCAATCACGATTTCCGCGCGCTGCTGGTCGCGATGGCCGGCAATCGCCGGCTTGCGGAAACCGCGAGCCGTTTCGACAGCCAGCTGCAGACGCTGCGCCGCGCGACGCTGGAGGATTCCGCCAACCGCGAGACGGTGGTGCGGCATCACCGGGCGCTGGTCGCGGCGATTGCGAAGCGCGATGCCGCGGGCGCGGAACGCGCGATGCGCGAGCTGATGGATCGCGCCCGGGTGGCGGTGCTTGCGCTTGCGCCGGCGGAAGGCTGAGCGCGTGAGCCCTCCGACATCAAGGCTCCCGGCGCGGCTTGGCATCGATATCGGCGGCACGTTCACCGACTTCGCGCTCGAAGCCGGCGGCAGTCGATGGCTTCTCAAGCTGCTGACCACGCCGCAGGCGCCGGAGCTTGCGGTGCTCGACGGTCTGGATCGCATCCTTATGGATGCGGGCCTCGCGCCGGCGGATCTTGATACCGTGATCCACGGCACCACGCTTGCCACCAACGCGGTGATCGAGCGGCGCGGCGCGCGCATCGCGTTCATCACCACCGAAGGCTTTCGCGACACGCTCGAAATGGGCACCGAAAGCCGCTACGACCATTACGACCTCGACATCGAAAAGCCCGCGCCGCTGGTGTCGCGCGACCGGCGCTTCACCGTATGTGAGCGCATCGCCGCTTCGGGCGAAGTGCTGGTGCCGCTGGACGAAGCCGAGCTGACGGCGCTATTGCCGCAACTCGACGCGTTCGACATCGAGGCGCTGGCGATCGGTTTTCTTCACAGTTACCGCAATCCCGCGCACGAGCGCCGTGCGGCGGAAATCATTCGTGCCGCCCGGCCGCAGTGGCAGGTGTCGGTGTCTTCCGAAGTCGCGCCAGAGATCCGCGAATACGAACGCTTTGCCACCGCCTGCGTGAACGCCTATGTGCAGCCGGTGATGGCGGGGTACCTCGGGCGTCTGGAAAGCGCTCTTGCCGCGCGCGGGGTGAGCGCAGCGCTCTACCTGATGCTCTCCAATGGAGGGCTGTGCGAAGTCGACATCGCGCGCCGTTTCCCGGTGCGCCTGCTCGAATCCGGCCCCGCGGGCGGTGCGATCCTCGCGGCCGATCTCGCGCAGCGCATGGTCATCGATCGCGCGCTGCTGGTGGATATCGGCGGCACCACCGCCAAGCTCTGCTTCATCGACGAGGGCATGCCGCAAACCGCGCGCGCGATGGAAGTGGCGCGGCTTGCGCGTTTCAAGGCGGGAAGCGGGATTCCGCTGCGCTTTCCGGTGATCGAACTCGCGGAGATCGGCGCGGGTGGGGGTTCGATCGCCCATGTGGATGCGCTTGGCCGGCTGCAGGTGGGGCCCGAGAGCGCGGGCGCGGCGCCGGGTCCTGCGTGTTACGCGCTCGGCGGCGAATCGCCAACGGTCACGGATGCGCATCTCGCGCTCGGCAGGCTGGACGCAAAGGACTTTGCCGGCGGCAGGATGCAACTCGACACGAAGGCCGCGGACAGGGCGATTGCGGGCCTTGCATCAACACTCAAGCTCGATCCTGATGAGGCGGCCTGGGGCATCTGCGAGGTGGTGGACGAGAACATGGCCAATGCCGCGCGCGAACATGCTGTCGAGGTCGGCAAGGGTGTCGCCGGACGCACGCTGATCGCGATCGGCGGCATGGCGCCCCTGCACGCGGCGCGGCTCGCCGCCAAGCTCGGTATCGACCGCGTGCTGGTGCCCGCAGGGGCAGGCGTCGGATCGGCGCTCGGTTTCCTGCGTGCACCGGTGGCGTTCGAGACAACGCGCAGCATCCAGGTCCGCCTGTCGCGCTTCGATTCGGCAGAAGCCAATCGCATCGTTGAAGAACTCTCGCGGGAAATGCATGCGGTGGTAGGACGTGCTGCCCGGGGATCGAAACTGATGCGCGAGCAGCGCTACGCGTGGATGCGCTATCGGGGCCAGGGCTACGAGATCCGGGTGAGCCTGCCGGTGCGTTCGTTTGTAGCGGAGGACGCCGCTGTACTCGCCGCCGCATTCGAGGATGCCTACCGTGCCTTATACGGCAGGGTGATTGCGAGGGCGGAGATCGAAGTCCTGGGCTGGACGGCGCGGGTGGAATCGCCGGTGGATTCGTCATCGTCCGTTCATGGTGAGGCTTCGTTGTCTCCGGATATCGCACCGCACACGCGCCGCTTCTACGATCAGGGCCTGAGCGCATTCGTCGACGGAAGCGTCCGGTCGGCGCACGGACTGCAGCCCGATGAGCGCTGTGCCGGTCCTGCGCTTCTCACCGGCGCGGACACCACCGTGGTCGTACCCGCGGGCTTTGTGGCGAGCGTCAATTCGGCGGGTGACATCCTGATCGAGCGCAAGGCCGATGCCATAGACGCTGTGGCCGATGCCGGTCGTGCCTGCGCGATGCCGGAGGAAATCCGTACCCAGATAATCTGGAGCCGCCTGATCGCGGTGGTGGAGGAGCAGGCGCGCACGCTGATGCGCACCGCCTTCTCGCCCACGGTGCGTGAGGCGGGCGACCTGTCGGCCGGCCTGTTCGATCTGCAGGGGCGTCTGGTGGCGCAGGCGGTGACCGGCACGCCGGGCCATGTGAATTCCATGGCTGCCTGCGCAGGCCACTTTCTCGCGAAGTACCCGGTGGAGGTCATGCGCGAGGGCGATCACTACATTACCAACGACCCCTGGTTCACCTCGGGGCACCTGCACGATGTGACAGTGCTTTCACCGGCGTTCCACAAGGGAAAGGCGGTCGGATTCTTTGCGTGCACCTGTCATCAGGTGGATATCGGCGGCCTCGGACAGGGACCGGACGGGCGTTCGGTGTACGAGGAAGGCCTGTACATCCCGGTGCTGCGGCTTGCGCGCGAAGGGCGCATCAACGAGGACCTGCTCGACATCGTGCGTGCCAATGTGCGCCAGCCCGACCCGGTGGTGGGCGACATCCTGTCGTATGTCACCGCGAACGAGGTGAGTACGAAACGACTGTCCGCGATGCTGCAGGAGTTTTCGGAAGAGGGCCTGGATCGCATCGCCGGCATCGTTTTCGAGCGCTCGCGGGATGCGATGCGCGCGGCGATCGCGAAGCTGCCGCGCGGAACCTTTCACAACGAGATGCAGCTCGACGGCTACGATCGTCCGGTGGACATCCGCTGCGCGATCACGATCGATCCGGACCGCATCCGCGTGTCCTTCGACGGGACATCGCCCGCGAGCAGCTACGGCATCAACCTCGTGCTCAACTACAGCCGCGCCTACGCGGCCTTTGGCGTGCGCGCCGCGGTGGCCCCCGGCGTGCCCAACAACGCGGGATCGCTTTCGCTCGTGGAAGTCGATGCGCCCGAGGGCTCGATACTCAATGTGAAACACCCCGCGCCGGTGTGTGCGCGTCACATCATCGGCCAGTTCCTGCCGGAAGTCGTGCTCGGCGCACTCGCTGCCGCGCTGCCGGGACACATCCCGGCCGAAGGTGCCGCATGCAACTGGGGACTTCAGCTTCGCGGTGGGCCCGCGGTGTCGGTGGCAGCGGGCAGGCCGGATCTCGCCACCGACGCGTTCGAAATCCTGTTTTTCAACGCCGGCGGCTCGGGCGCGCGCGCCACGCGTGATGGCCTGTCGGCGACCGGCTTCCCGAGCGGCATACGCGCGATTCCTGCCGAAATTTGCGAAACCGCTGCGCCGATCGTGATCTGGAAAAAGGAGCTGCTCCCCGATTCGGGTGGCGCAGGTCGGCAGCGCGGCGGACTCGGACAGAGGGTCGAAGTCGGCACGGTGAACGGGGCGCCTTTCCAGGTGTTCGGCATTTTTGACCGTGTGAAACATCCGGCGCGCGGACGCGACGGCGGAGACAACGGCGCGCCCGGCTGGGTCGGGCTAAGATCGGGAGCCGTATTGCGGTCCATGGGACTGCAGTCCGTACCCGCGGGGGAGATACTGCGTATCGATGTTCCGGGCGGAGCAGGGCTGGGCGATCCCGGGGAGCGCAGCGCCGATTCGATTGCAGAGGATCTTCGGCTTGGATTTGTGACTGCCGTCGGTTGATAGGACCGCCGTCGGCTGAGATGACCGCCACCGGTTGAAGCGGCGGATGACGAACCTGAAACGCAGCAAATGACGAACGCCACCACAGGAGAAATCGCATGACCACGAAACGGAAAATCAGTGTCGCAACGCGGGTGCAGCTTGTGCGGACCGCCTTGCTTGCCGCATCGGTCGCAGCAAGCGGTTCCGCGCTTGCCCAGGCCGCGTGGGACATGGCGGTTGCCTGGCCCCCGGGAAATTTCCACACCAAGAATGCGATTGCCTACGCCGAGGCGGTCGACAAGGCGACCAACGGCCAGGTGAAGATCACGGTGAAGGCGGGCGGACAGCTCGGCCTCAAGGGACCGGAGTCGATGCGCGCGGTGCGCGACGGCATCGTGCCGCTCGCGGAATACAACGCCCCGCAACAGGTCGGCGATGCGCCGATCTTCGGCCTCGAGGCGCTGCCCTATCTCGCTGACGACTATGCGCAGCTGCGCACCCTGCACAACGTGATCCGTCCCGAGTACGACAAGGTGTTCGCGAAGTTCGGCCAGAAGATGCTCTACATGGTGCCCTGGCCGAACCAGTACATCTTCACCAAGACGGCGGTGGCCCGCACCGCCGATGTCAAGGACATGAAGGTCCGCACCACCGACCGCAACACCTCGGAGCTGGTAAAGGCGATCGGCATGGTGCCGGTGCAGATGACCTTTGCCGACATGATGCCGGCGCTTGCCTCGGGCGCGCTGGGCGGTGTCACCACCTCGGGGGCGACCGCGGTGGATTCGCGCTTCTGGGAGCACCTGAAGTTCGCCTACAAGACCAATCACATCTGGTCCTCGAACGTGCTCGCGGTGAACCTCGGTGCGTACGCCAAGCTCACGCCCGACCAGCGCGCGGTGATGGAGAAGGTGGCGCGAGACCTGGAGCCCGGGTTCTGGAAAATCAGCGAGGAAGACGATTCCAAGAGCGTGTCTACGGTGCGCGAGCGCGGCATGACCGTTGCGCCCGCGGCGGCACCCTTGCACGCCGACCTGCAGAAGGCCGGCGTCGCGATGCAGGAAGACTTTGCCAAGCGCATCGGCGACCCGGTGCCCGTCCTGCTCAAGGACTACCGGTCGCGGGTGAAGAAGTAAGACGCGTGCGGGTGAAGAAATAACAAGCATGTTATTGCGCGATTTCTCATGCGCGGGACGGGCCGGGTGAAGGCGCTGTTGCGCGGCATCGACCGGCTTTGCGTCGCGGGGAGTGCCGCGGCGGGCGCGTGCATCGCGCTCGTCGTGGTGATGGTTCTCACCGAGGTGGTTTGTCGCAAGTTCTTCTCGCTCAGCCTCGACTGGGCCTGGGAATGGGCCACGTATCTGACCGCGGGCGCCTTTCTGCTCGCCGCGGGGCAGGCCCTGCGCGTCGGACAGCATGTGCGTGTGCGCCTGATCCTCGACTGGCTGCCGGCGCCGCTCTCGCGCATCGTCGACATGTGCGCGGTGGCGGTGTCGCTTGCGCTCGCGATCTATCTCACCTGGGCGATTGGCCACCTCACCTGGGCTGCGCATGTCGATGGCACTCGTTCCTTCCAGCCAAGCAACTCGCTGCTCTGGCCGTTCCAGGCGGTGGTGACGGTCGGGTCGGTGCTGTTTTCGGCGCAACTGTTCGCCTACCTTGTGCGCCAGTTCCGCGGCGAGCCGCCGGAACATGCGCCGGGCAGCGAGCCTCTCGAGCGCATCGACTGACCATTCCTGAATCGGCGAATCCGCAATGACGCTCACCGCGATATCCGCACTCGTGATCCTGCTCCTGCTGCTAGGCGGCGGGGTATGGATCGGCCTTGCGCTGCTCGGGACGGGCGTGATCGGGCTTGCGCTGTTCAAGCCGATGCCGGTGAGCGTGCTGCTTGGCCAGATCAGCTGGAACACCGCGACCATCACCGAACTGGTGACCTTGCCCTTGTTCATCCTCATGGCGGAAATCCTGTTCCGGACCAGGCTTGCGTCGTCCCTGTTCGATGCGCTCGCGCCGTGGACGACATGGATTCCCGGCCGGCTGGTGCATGTGAACATCGCGGCCTGCGCCCTGTTTGCGGCGGTGTCGGGGTCGTCGGCGGCCACCGCCGCCACGATCGGGCGCATCACCCTGGGCGAGTTGCTCAAACGCGGCTACGACAAGGCGCTCTCGATGGGATCGCTCGCGGGTGCGGGCACGCTCGGTTTTCTCATTCCGCCGTCGATCGTTATGGTGGTCTACAGCGTGCTTGCGCAGGTGTCGCTGCTCGATCTGTTTCTTGCCGGGATCATTCCCGGTCTGCTCCTCGCGTTCCTGTTCAGCGCCACCATCGTCGCGCTGGTGTGGTGGAAGCCCTCGATGATTCCCGCCGACCGGGAACGCTACACCTGGCCGCAGCGCATCGCGGCGCTCAAGAACGTGCTGCCGCTCACCTCATTGATTGCCCTGATCATCGGCTCGATGATCGCGGGTATCGCCACGCCGAACGAGGCGGCGGCGGTCGGTGTGGCGGGAGCCCTGATTCTGGCGGCGCTGTCGGGCGGCCTCTCCTGGGCCAATCTGCGCGATGCGCTGTCGGGCACCGCGGTGACGACGTCCATGATCGGGCTGATCCTGATCGGCGCGGGTTTCGTGTCGACCGCGATGAGCTATCTCGGCGTGCCGCAGGCGGTGGCGGCGATGATCGAGCCGCTCGGTCTCGGGCCCCTCGGCCTGATCGCGATGCTGCTCGTGGTGTACCTGATCCTTGGCACAGCGCTCGACGGCATCTCGAGCATCGTGCTGACCCTGCCGATCGTGATGCCGTTGGTGAAGGCGGCAGGTTACGACCCGGTGTGGTTCGGAATCTTTCTTGTCGTGACGGTGGAAATGGCCGAAGTCACGCCGCCGGTGGGCTTCGCGATGTTTGTCATCCAGGGACTCGCCAAATCCACCACCGCGGAAGTCGCGAAAGCCGCTTTCCCGTTCTTCATGATGATGGTGCTGTTCACCGGATTGCTGATCGCTTTTCCGCAACTCGTTCTCTGGTTGCCGATGCGTGGCCATTAGCCGCACCCGCAGGTACCTCTCTCCAGTTCGCACGTGTCCTGCCGATGATTGCAAGCGCAGCAAGCACTAGGCTTGGGGCGTTGGCCGGCGTGCGTTGCTGACTTTCCTCGATATCCTTTTCCGTGGTGATCATGTGGGCTCCTTTTTCGTCCGACTGTCCGCAGATTTGCGGTTTTGTGAACACTAGCGCCCGGGCATGACCGTATCGTGACCGGACGGATTTTTCTGACACCTGCGCCGCGTGCGCCTCTGCCGTCCTGGCTCGAGAGCGAACTGCAGTTCGATTCGGCGGGCTTGTTGCGGTTTTGTGTCGGCGAGCGTCCGGTGGGCTGGATGCTGCCTGAACTTGCGCAACGGCTTACCCGTTGGCCGGAGGCATTCACGGTGGAGCGGGAGCGGGTGAGTTTTGCGCCCGGCCTCGATTCGGCGGCGACGCGCAGCCTTGCGCTCGCCGAAGTGCTGCAACGCCTGCGTGAAGACGGCGTGGTCACCGGCTGGCGCGACGAGGCCTATCGCGTTCCACCGCGAGGCGCGCAGGGCGGTGGCACCGAACCGGAACTGTTTCGCATGGAACGCGCGGCGCGAAAGCTGTTCGGCATCGAAAGCCACGCTTCGCACCTGAACGGCCTGGTGCGGACGCCGCAGGGAATGTCGATGTGGATTGCGCGCCGCAGTCCGGCCAAATCGGTCGATCCGGACCGTCTAGACAACATCGTCGCGGGCGGCATTGCGGCCGATACGAATGCCTGGGCTACCCTGTTGAAGGAATGCGGGGAAGAAGCCGGCATTCCGGAGGAACTTGCGCGCAAGGCGAAACGATGCGGCACCCTGCGCTTTCGCCGCCGTGATCCGGAAGGCGTCGATGCCCAGCGCATTGAACTCTTCGACCTCGAGTTGCCGCAGGGTTTTGTGCCGGTCAACCGAGACGGCGAGGTCGCGGAATTCCGGCTGATGGATGTCGGCGATGTAGCGCGGCAGATGCAGCGTCCTGGCGAATTCACGGTGGATGCAGCGCTGGTCGCGGGTGAGTGCCTCGGTCGATGTTTGACATCATCCGGTCGAGACGGGCATGGTGACGAGGACAATTCAGGCATGGGAGAGCATTGAATGGGCAAGGGACGGCTGGAAGCGTTCAGCGATGGCGTGATCGCGATCATCATCACGATCATGGTGCTGGAGATGAAGGTGCCGCACGGAACCGATTTCGCAACACTCGCGCCGCTGGTGCCGGTGTTCCTGTCGTATGTGCTGAGCTTCGTGTTCGTCGGCATCTACTGGAACAACCATCACCATCTGCTGCACGCGGTGCAGAAGGTGAGCGGGGGCGCGCTCTGGGCGAACCTGCACCTGCTGTTCTGGCTGTCGCTGATACCCTTTGTCACCGGCTGGATGGGCGAGAACCACTTTGCCGCCACGCCGGTGGCGCTCTACGGTGTGGTGCTGCTGATGTGCGGCGTGGCGTATTTCATACTGGTCCGTGTGCTTCTCTCGCACCATGGCAGGGAATCGGCCCTCGCGCGGGCGCTGGGCAAGGACACCAAGGGAATCGTGTCGCTTGCGTGCTATCTGGCCGCGATCCCACTGTGCCTGGTGCACGCGTGGATCGCGATTGCGCTTTACGTGGCGGTGGCGATCATGTGGCTGGTGCCCGATCGTCGAATCGAGAGGGTGCTTGCCGGCCCGTTGCCCGGCTAGTTCGTGCTGCTGACTCCGACCTTTTTCGCCACTTCGCCCCAGCGTTTGTAGTCTTCCGCAATCTGCTGGCGAAGTTCTTCGGGGGTGGCGGTCGCGGGGATTGCGCCGCCTTTTTCGAAGATCTCCTTCAGGTCGGGCTTCGCGAGCGCGGCGCGCGCGGCCTCGTTCAGGCGCTCGACCACCGCCTGCGGCGCGCCCACCGGGGCGACGAAAAATATCCGCGGCGTGGCTTCGAACTTCGGCAGGATCTCGCCAAGCGCCGCCCAGTCGGGCGACATCGGCGTGCGCTGTGCGGTCATTGTGGCAATTACGCGGAGCTTGCCGGACTTCTCCGGGCCCGCGGCGGCGGTGGTGCTCAGGAGGCCAATCGCAAGACGGCCTCCGATCAGGTCGGGCATGATCGCCGGACTTCCCTTGTAGGCGATGTGCACTGCGTTGATGCCGGTGAGCTGCATGAAGAGTTCGAACCCGAGGTGGTGCATGGTGCCGATGCCCGGGATGCCGAAGCTGTATTTGCCGGGGTCCGCCTTGAGCATGGCGATCAGTTCCCGGGTGTTCTTCGCAGGCGAATCCGCCGGCACCGCGATCAGCAGCGGTAGCGCCATGATAGGCGCGACCGGCTGGAAGGCCTTGAGCGGATCGGGCGTGTTCGGCGTGAGCTGCGAGAAAACCAGGTAGCCGGTCTCGGTGATGAAAAGCGTGTACCCGTCGGGCGCGGACTTGGTCAGCAGGTCCGCCGCGATCGCGCCGGATGCGCCCGGCTTGTTGTCGAACACGATCTGCTGGCCGAGCGCGTCGCCGAAGCGCTGCGCGAAGGCGCGGCTCAGCACGTCGATGCCGCCGCCCGGCGAGTAGCCCAGCATCAGGCGAATGGGCTTGTTCGGGAAGCCCTGCGCCTGCAAGGGCAACGCGAGCACGGCAAGAGCCCACAGCAGGGCCATGCGGATGATTTTTTGGGTCATTTTCACTCCTCCTTTGACACCCGGCCGCGATCTGGCGTCGCAAGCCGGCTTCGCACCCTATCCTGACTTGTGCGATGCGTCCAATGCAGGGTTCTCATTGCGCACATGCACCGGGTCGATAGGAAGCCGACGAGCGATTGCAACATAAATGCAGCAAAAGCGTCATGTGGCCGTCGCGTCGATGTAACACAGGCGCCCTAGAGTTCATCGCATCCCGGCGATGTGCCGGCAGTCGCGAGAACGAGCATGAGCGCCGCCATTGTTGTTGAAAACCTGAGCAAGTCCTTTGGCAAACAGCGCAAGGCGCTGGATGCCGTGTGCCTGCGCGTCCAGCCGGGCGAAATGGTTGCGCTGATCGGCGCGTCGGGGTCGGGTAAATCCACCCTGCTGCGCCACCTGTGCGGACTCGTTGCAGGTGACTCTGCGCCCGGCAGCAGCATCGAGGTGTTCGGCCGGGCCGTCCAGTCAGAAGGCAGGCTTTCGCGCGACATCCGCGACATCCGCGCCGGCATCGGTTTCGTATTCCAGCAATTCAACCTCGTCGGTCGCCTGCCGGTGATCACCAATGTGCTGGCGGGCACGCTGCACCGGGTGCCTCTCTGGCGCAGCCTCGTTCGCCGCTTCACCGATGATGAGCTCCGCAAGGGCATCGAGGCCCTGGCGCGGGTGGGCATCGCCGAATGCGCATTCCAGCGCGCATCGACGCTCTCCGGAGGCCAGCAGCAGCGCGCGGCCATTTCTCGCGCTCTGGTCCAGCAGGCAAAGGTGATCCTCGCGGACGAACCGATTGCCTCGCTCGATCCGGAATCCTCACGTCGTGTGATGGAACTCCTTGCCGGCATCAATCGCGAACTCGGGGTCACGGTGCTCGTCTCCCTGCACCAGGTGGACTATGCGATGCGCTATTGCCCCCGCACGGTTGCGCTCAAGGGCGGCCGCGTGGTGTTCGACGGGCCGAGCGCCATGCTGACACCGCCCCGGCTGCGCGAACTCTATGGCGCACAGCTTGACGAACTTCTCGCGCCCGAGTCCGCGCCCCGTGTTCCCGCCGCCGAAGCGGCGGGTGCGCACGGCTGGGCGCTCGCCTCGCAAAACGCGGCATGAATTCCCGTATTCAAACCGGAGCAAAGCAGATGATGAAAAAAATTGTCGTTGCAGTCCTCGCTATGGCCGGCGTCGCAGTCGCGACATCCGCCGGTGCGCAGGCGGGTAAGGAAATCAACTTCGGCATCATCGCCACCGAGTCGACGCAGAACCTCAAATCCTCCTGGGGGCCGCTGCTCGATGACATGCAAAAGCGCACCGGAATCAAGGTGAACGCGTTCTTCGCCTCCGATTACGCCGGCATCATCGAGGCGATGCGCTTCAACAAGGTCCAGGTTGCCTGGTACGGCAACAAGTCCGCGATGGAAGCGGTGGATCGCGCGAGCGGCGAGGTGTTCGTGCAGACCCTCTCCAAGGACGGCGCGCCCGGGTACTGGTCGCTGCTGGTGGTGCACCGGGACAGCCCGCTGCGCTCGATCGAGGATGTGGTGAAGAACGCGAAGACCCTCACGCTCGGCATGGGCGATCCGAACTCCACCTCGGGGAACCTTGTGCCAGGCTACTACGCGTTTGCCCTGAACAAGCTGGATGCGCGCAAGGATTTCAAGGGCATGCGCGCGGCGAATCATGAAACCAACCTGTTGGCGGTGGCCAACAAGCATGTGGATCTGGCGACCAACAACAACGAGAGCCTCGACCGGCTGAAGATGACCGCTCCGGACAAGGCGGCCCTGGTACGCGAAATCTGGCGCTCGCCGCTGATCGCCGCCGATCCTCTGGTCTGGCGCAAGGATCTTGCGGCCGAGATCAAGCAGCCGGTGAAGGAATTCTTCACCGGGTACGGAAAGTCGGATGCGGAAAAGAGCGTGCTTGCGACGCTCGGGCTCGCCGGCTTTCGCGCCTCGTCGGATGCGCAGCTCATCCCCACGCGTCAACTCGAACTGGTGCGCGACAAGAACAAGCTCGAAGCCGATACCGCGATGGCTCCGGCCGAGAAGCAGGCGAAGATCGCCCAGATCGAGGCGAGGCTTGCCGAACTGAATCGACTGCTCGTTGCGAGCAGGTGATCTGATTTAACGGTGTTTCCTGGTTGTCATGTTCCACTCTCTGTACGCTTGACTTGCGGCGGTCTTCGGACCGCCGGCTTTTTTTGAGGTGCGCCATTGAATAGCAGTGTGAATGCACTCAACGCCGCAGCCGGGCCGGAGATCGCCCTGCCGCGCCGATCGTGGGGAACCCTGATCGCCTGGGGCGCGGTCCTCGCATTGCTCGCCGCAAGCTGGAAGGGCGCCGATATCCGTCCGGATGCGCTCTACCGCGACGCGGGCAACATGGCGGAGTACGCGGCGGGATTCTTTCCTCCTGATTTCCGCGACTGGCGCGACTACGCGAAGGAGATGCTGGTCACGCTGCAGATTGCACTCTGGGGCACGGCGCTCGCGGTGGTCTTCGGCGTCCCGTTCGGGCTGCTGTGCTCGTCGAACCTGACGCCGGCATGGGTGCACCAGCCGGTGCGCCGCCTCATGGATGCGTCGCGCGCGATCAACGAGATGGTGTTCGCGATGTTGTTTGTTGTGGCGGTGGGCCTCGGGCCGTTCGCGGGGGTGCTTGCGATCTTCGTGCACACCACCGGCATTTTCGCCAAGCTGTTCTCGGAAGCGGTGGAGGCGATCGATCCGCAGCCGGTGGAGGGCATCCGCGCCACCGGCGCCAACGCGCTGGAGGAGATTGTCTTTGGCGTGCTGCCACAGGTGATGCCGCTGTGGATCTCCTACACGCTCTATCGCTTCGAATCCAACGTGCGTTCCGCCGCCGTGGTGGGAATCGTCGGCGCGGGCGGAATCGGCGTGGTGCTCTGGGACGTGATCCGCGGCTTCCAGTACGCCCAGACCTGCGCGGTGATGATCATCATCGTGCTCACCGTGTCCATGATCGATCTTGCGTCGGCGCAGATTCGCAAGCGCCTTGTTTGAACTGATGACAGGAAAGGCATTCATGGAACATCACACGAACGAATCCGCGGTTTCCCCGCAGGCGTTTCTTGCCAACGTCCGCAGGCTGTATGAACAGTACGGTGCGGGACGCTATGAATCGGGCAAGTCCGACAGCGTGAGTCAGCTCGAGCATGCGCTGCAGTGCGCGATGCTCGCCGAATCCGCAGGCGCGGACGAATGCCTGATCACCGCCGCGCTGTTCCATGACCTGGGACATCTCCTCTACTCGTACGACGACGTCGAGGCCAACAGCGACGACGAACACGAGGTTCGCGCCCTGCCGGTGCTTGGAGCGCTGTTCCCCGCATCGGTGCTCGAGCCGATCCGCCTGCATGTGAAGGCGAAGCGCTACCTCTGCCTGATCGAGCCGGGCTATTACGACGATCTTTCAGTGGCGAGCAAGCGAAGCCTCGAGTTGCAGGGGGGCGTCTTCGATCACGAAGAGGGCGAGCGTTTTCTCGATCTACCGTATGCCGCCGAGGCGGTTCTGCTGCGGCGTTGCGATGACCTTGCAAAGAACAAGGGGCTGGAGACGCCGTCTCTTGATCACTTCCTCGGAATAGTCCGGGGCGCGATGACGGCCGCGGAGCCGATCGCGGCCTAAAGCGGCGGTCTTCCTCAACACCTGCCGTAGGTGCCCTGTCCCGCGCCGCCGACCACCCGCACGCCGAGTGCAACGGTTGCGCCGTGGCAGCAGCGGATACAGGAACGGTCCATGGCAAACGGAACGACACGCGCGCGATCGTGCTACTGCGGGTTACTTCATCGTCGGTGCGCACGCAGCGGCGGCGCTCTACCATCACTACGTGACGCGGGACAACACGCTCAGGCTGATGTTGCGTGGTGGATGAGTCCCGTCGGGAGCGAAAAATAGTCGGGAATTCATCTCGGTTACGTATCATAAATAGTCACTAACCGACCGATTTCACCCGCCGGTCAAGGGGTTTTAAAATAAATGTTCAACTTTCTCTGCGTCAGCTCACCCGTTCTCCCGCGCGCCAGACCGAGCGCACCACCGGCTGCCCGTTGACGACGCGTACGCGGATCAGGTCCGCGCGCTGACCGGCGGCGATCTCGCCGCGATCGGCGAGTCCGGCGGCACGCGCCGGATTCTTCGATACGGTGGCGACAGCCTTGGGCAATGTCCATCCGGCATCGCGGGTCAGCATGAAGGCCGCCGGCAGCAGGCTCGAGGGCACATAGTCCGAGGAAAGCGCATCGAGCAGGTCGTCGGCCGCGAGTTGAATCGCGGCAACGTTGCCCGAGTGCGAGCCGCCGCGAACGACGTTGGGCGCACCCATGACGATCGCAAGGCCGTGCTCGCGCGCGGCGCGGGCAGCTTCGCCGCGCGTCGGGAACTCGGAAATTGCGATGCCCTGCGCGCTGGCTTCTTCAACGTGTTCCGGCGTGGTGTCGTCATGGCTCGCGAGCGCGAGGCCCCGCCGGTGTGCCACCTCGAGAAAATAGCCGCGGTGTGGCTCGGCGTGCAGTGCCTGCATCTCCCGGCCGCGGGTGATGCTTGACTGGAACTTTTCCTCGCTCCAGCCTTTCTTGCCGGTGTAGTAGATGCGCGCCTGGTCGATGTTGGTCCATTGGCGCTGGCCCGGCGTGTGGTCCATGAGCGAAAGAAGCCCGAGCAGAGGGTGGTTCTCGAACGGCTCGAACAGCCGCCGCGCGTTCGGCGCCGGAAGTTCGCAGCGCGCATGCAGGCGGTGCTCGGCGCGCAGCAGCCCGTCGCGCGTCGCCTGTTCGATCACGGCGAGGATCGAGCCCATGCTCTGGCCGCGCAAGGCGTCTTCGTCGGTGTCGCCCACGCCGAGCGCGTCGTACACCGTGGTGATGCCGGCCGCGGCGATCTCCGCGTCGTGCGCGAGCAGCGCCGGCAGGTCGGGCCAGCGCACCTTGGGGCGTGGCATCAGGTGGCGCTCGAAATTGTCGGTGTGCAACTCGACCAGGCCCGGCAGCAGAAAGTCGCCTTCCATATCGAGTGACTGTGGCAGCGCGCTGCTGCCATGCTCAACGGCGCTGATCCGGTTGCCCACCACGTGCAGGCATCCGTCGGTGACTTCGGACCCGCCGACGATTCGTGCGTTGCGGAATATCGTCTCTGTGCTCATTGCAGTCTTCCCATGTCGATCACCCGCGTGGCGATCGCATCGCGCACCCGCGCGTCGTGCACGATGCCGAGCACCGCGCAACCGGCCTGGCGTGCTTCGTTGATGAGGTGCGTCACCGTGATCCGGTTCTCAGCATCCAGCGATGCGGTCGGCTCGTCGAGAAGCAGCACCGGCTTTCGCCGGATAAGCGAACGGGCGATGTTGATCCGCTGCTGTTCGCCGCCGGAGAACGTGGCCGGGGGCAGTTCCCAGAGGCGGCGAGGAATACGCAGACGGAGCAGCAAATGTTCCGCCGCCGCGCGGGCGCGGGCGAGTGCCGTTTCGTCCTCGCCCGCGAGCTCGGCAAGAGGCTCGGAGACGATGTCAATTGCCGGAACCCGCGGGATGACGCGCAGAAACTGGCTGACGTAGCCCACCGTATCCCGACGCAGTGCAAGCAGCTCACGCGAGTTCGCCTTTGTCACATCGACCTGCGCGGCGCCCTGGCGGATGCGCACATGGCCCGCGCTCGACCGGTATGTGGCGTAGATGCACTTGAGCAGGGTGCTCTTGCCCGCACCCGAGGGGCCCTGCAGCACCACGCATTCACCGGCGCGGACCTGAAGGCTCACAGCGTCCAGTACCGGCAGGAGCACACCGCCCTGGTTGTGCAGTACGAACGATTTGGCGAGGTTCTCCACTTCGATCATGGGCGTATCGATGGCGGCGATCATGGCTGGAGCACCGAGGCGACGAGCAACTGGGTATAGGGATGCTGCGGGTCATCGAGTACCTGGTCGGTGAGCCCGGATTCGACCATCGCACCCTGGCGCATCACGATCATGCGCTGCGCGAGCAGGCGCGCCACCGCGAGATCGTGCGTCACGATCACCGCGGCAAGGTCGAGCCGGCGGGCAAGGCCGCGAAGCAGATCGAGCAGCTTCGCCTGCACGGACACGTCGAGCCCCGAGGTCGGTTCGTCCATGAAGATCAGCCGCGGCCGGGTGACGAGGTTGCGCGCGATCTGCAGCCGCTGCTGCATCCCGCCCGAGAAGGAGGCGGGCGCATCGTCGATGCGCGAGACATCCATCTCCACCTGCATCAGCCATTGGACTGCTTCGGCGCGGATGCGGCCGAAGTGACGCTGCCCGAGTGCCATCAGTCGTTCGCCCACATTGGCCCCCGCGGATACGTTCATGCGCAACCCTTCCACCGGATTCTGGTGCACGAATCCCCAGTCGGTGCGCGAGAGCATGCGGCGCTGCGATTCGGACAGTGCATACACGTCCGCCCATCCTTCATGGCGGGTGCGGAACCCGACCCGGCCGGCGTCGGGCTTCATCTGCCCGGAGATGCATTTGAGCAAGGTGCTCTTGCCCGATCCGGACTCGCCCACCACCGCGAGTACTTCGCCCGGCCAGAGTTCAAACGACAGGTTGTTCACCGCGGTGCGCGCGGCATAGCGCTTGGTCAGATCGGTGACACGGAGAAGCGGCGCGTCGGAATCATCGCCCGCTTCGGTCCGGACGGATTGCGTTGCAGTCATCAGGCTTGCTCCCCGCGATGTCCGGCCGCTTGCCGCTCGCTGCAATAATCGGAATCCGAGCAAACGAACAAGCGCCCGCCACGGTCGTCAGTCACCACTTCATCAAGGAACGTGTCGGTGGCGCCGCACAGCCCGCAGGGGCGGTCCCAGCGCTGCACCTCGAACGGGTGGTCGTCGAAGGCAAGGCTCTCCACCTTCGTGTACGGCGGTATCGCATGGATGCGCTTTTCACGTCCGGCGCCAAAGAGCTGCAACGCCGGGTTCATGTGAAGTTTCGGATTGTCGAATTTCGGGATCGGCGAGGGCGCGGTGAGGTAGCGCCCGTCCACCATCACCGGGTAGTCGTAGGTGGTGGCGATATGCCCGTAACGCGCGATGTCCTCGTAGAGCTTCACATGCATCAGACCGTAGTCGGCCAGTGCATGCATGCGACGTGTTTCGGTTTCGCGCGGCTCCAGGCGTTGCAGCGGCTCGGGCACCGGCACCTGATAGACGATGATCTGGTTCGCGGTGAGCGGCGTCTCGGGAATGCGGTGACGGGTCTGGATCAGTGTCGCCTCCACGGTACGGGTGGTGGTGGCCACACCGGTGGTGCGGTGGAAGAACCGCCGGATGTTCACCGCGTTGGTGGTGTCGTCCGCGCCCTGGTCGATCACCTTCAGCACATCGCGCGGGCCTATCAGTGCGGCGGTGAGCTGGATGCCGCCGGTGCCCCAGCCGTAGGGCAGGGGCATCTCGCGGCTGCCGAACGGCACCTGGTAGCCGGGAATGGCCACCGCCTTCAGGATCGCGCGCCGGATCATCCGCTTGGTGCGCTCGTCGAGGTAGGCGAAGTTGTAACCGGCCTCGACCGGATCGGTCGCGACGGGAAGTGGTTTTTCGATGGCGGCCTCAGCGTGTGCGTGCATGAACGGTCTCCGGTTCTGCGGGAGTGGCCTCGGATGCCCGCGGCTTTGCGCGCATTACCCGCACCAGCTCCAGTTCGGACTGGAAGTCCACGTAGTGCGGCAGCTTCAGGTGCTGGACGAAGCCAGAGGCTTCGAGGTTGTCGCTGTGCGAAAGCACGAATTCCTGCTCCTGCGCAGGCGAGGTCGCGGATTCACCGAGATCAGAAGCGCGCAGTGCACGGTCCACCAGTGCCATCGCCATCGCCTTGCGCTCGCAGTGCCCGAACGCAAGCCCATAACCGCGGGTGAACTGCGGCGGTGCGGTCTTCGATCCGGCGAACTGGTTCACCGTCTGGCACTCGGTGATCTCGATCTCGCCGATCTCGATCGGAAAGCCGAGCTCCTCCGGGATGATCTCCACCGCCACGATGCCGAAGCGGATCTCCCCCGCAAACGGGTGGGTGTGCGAGTAGCCGCGCTGGGTCGAGTAGCCGATCGCAAGCAGGAATCCCTCGTCACCGCGGGCAAGGTTCTGCAGCCGCAACGCGCGCGAGGCGGGAAACGTCAGCGGTTCCCGGGTGAGATCCTCGGGGTCGGGATCGCCCGGTGGCGGCGCGTGCATCTCGATCAGGCCTTCCGCGCCGAGCAGGTCGGTGACACGTGGCACGGCTTCGTCGGAAGCGTGAGCTATCGCATCGGCCTGTTCCGGCAATGGCTCCTCGCCGACCGGGGACGGCGGACGTTCACCGCATGCGGCAAGCGAGAAGTCCAGCAGGCGCTGGGTGTAATCGTAGGTGGGCCCGAGAATCTGGCCACCGGGAAGATCCTTGAAGGTCGCCGAGATGCGCCGCGAAAGCCGCATCGTCGCGGTGTCGATCGGCTCGGAGTAGCCAAGGCGCGGCAGGGTCGCGCGAAAGGCGCGCAGGAGAAAAATCGCCTCGACGAGGTCGCCCGCGGCCTGCTTGATCGCGAGCGCGGCGAGTTCCGGGTCGTATACCGAACCTTCGGTCATCACGCGGTCCACCGACAGGCGAAGCTGGTTGCGGATCTGTGCAAGCGACAGTTCCGGTACCGAAGGATCGCCACGACGCGCTTCGGCCAGCCGCTCGTAGGAATTGAGTATGGCGCGTTCGCCGCCCTTGACCGCTACATACATTCGGGGTCGAGCTCCATCGAGGTGCTGCGCGGAATCGCGGCAAGCGAATCACCACAGACAAGGAAAAGATCGTTGCCGCAAGGAAAAAGCCTGCGCCGTGCGCGCCATTGGTCGACAAACTCCCGCCGTGATCCGCCGATCGCGATGCGCGCGGTGTGTTCGATGCCCGGACCGGAAAGGGACAGCGGGATGCCGGAGGCGGAGGTCACGACATCGAACACCGCGGAGTTCACTTCTGCCCCGGTCCGTAGCAGTGGAACCTGGACGATCAGTGTGGTGGAGCGGTCGGGGTAATCCTCGGTTCCCGAACGGAAGTCTTCAATCGGGTCTATCCCCGTGATGCCGTCGATCAAGGCAAAGTCGGCCTCCGAGCGGACTGTGGTGATCGGGCAGCCGGTGTGAAACCGCAGGTAGGCCGCGGCGTGGTCAAGCGTCGGCGCCAGCCATACACGGGTATCCGGGTCACAGAGGGCAAGCAGGAGCGATGCGGTCGCAGGGAAGAGTGCCGGGGGATGGGTTTCGGGTAGAGGTAGCGCCTGCAGCGTCCCGGGGCGTGCCATGGCCTGCAACGCGGCCCGAAAGGCGGCCTGACTGTCGAACACCGGATCGACAAAGCCCGGTTCGACCTGCGACAGCGAGGCAGTT
Source organism: Betaproteobacteria bacterium (assembly GCA_947466535.1). GTDB lineage: Bacteria > Pseudomonadota > Gammaproteobacteria > Burkholderiales > SG8-39 > CAMBSA01. The sequence goes on along the minus strand of CANIEV010000006.1, from coordinate 27,654 downwards.
GCGTCGTGCGAGGCGTTCATCCCGTCTGCCCTGCGCCGGCGTCGCGCACAAGGGTGAAGAATTCGACGCGGGTGGACGCGGCGCGGTCGGCTGCTTGGGCTGCTCGGCGTTCGAGCAGTAGTGCGAGCGGATCGATGACCTTCGATGCGATCGCGTCGCGGTAGTGGTCGTTTTGCAGAAGCGCATCCGCAAGCGCGGCGAGTTCCGCATGGCGGGCGGAGCGGCCCTGCACGTAGCCGATGCCGGTCTCGCCGCCGGCGAGGCGGATCGCGCAGCGCGTCACCGTCATCTCCCCGAGGTTGAATTTCTCGCCGCTGCCGCCCGCGCGCGCACGGACCATCGCGAGCCCGGTCTCGGGCCTGCGCAGGAAGCGGCGCGCAGGCGCGGGCAGGGAGCCAAGCGCCGCATCGAGCTGCCGCTCGAGTTCGTCCAGCGGCGATCGCGCAAGCACCGACAGGCTGCGTCGGCGTGCCTGTGTCGGGGTGTCATGCAAGTCATTCATGGGGGTCGTGACCGGTTGCGATTGGACTGTCTGTAATTCGATTGCCAAGTTGTCTAGACATCTAAACAAAAGGCTAACATAATGCTATGGGCTGTCCGTTAAGCTTTTGTGACGCAGTGCCGTTAGGGGTCATGCAAACCGATGGCAAGGAAGTCGGCAGGTATTGAAGTGGCGCCGCCGCGGCGCGATCAACTTGGCACCGCGTCTCCCCGTCGAGGTGGGGGCGAGCGCGTCTGGTCGCAGATCGAGCGCTCGCTCGAGCAGTTGATTGCCTCGGGCGAGGCGCGGCCGGGCGAACGCCTTGGCACCGAGCACGAACTCGCGTCGCGCTACGGCGTCAACCGCCATACGGTGCGGCAGGCGCTTGCGAGCCTCGCTTCGCGCGGACTGGTCCGGGTCGAGCACGGGCACGGTACATTCGTGGAAGATCTTGCGATCGACTACATGCTCGGTCGGCGTACGCGATTCTCGGAGAACGTCGCCGCCGCGGGCCTCGAAGGCCGGCATATCGCCCTGGAAAATACGGAGCTGAAATCCGATTCGATAATCGCCTCGCAGCTCCGGATCGCCAGTGGGACCCGGGTGCTGCGAATCAAGACCCTCGGCGAGGTGCGCGGCATGCCGGTGAGCGTCGCTGAACACTTCATTCCCGCGCGGCGCTTCGCGGGCATCGGGGAGCGATTTGCCGAACTGGGTTCGCTCACAAGCGCGTTTGCGGAATTCGGTGTGCGCGACTACACCCGAAAGCAAAGCCTTGTCACCGCGCGGGTTCCCGATCCCCAGACCGCGATGCTTCTGCGCCAGCCGGCAACCCGGCCGGTTCTGCATGTGGAGGCGGTGAACCTCGACAGCCGTGGCCGTCCGATCGAATTCCTGCGCTCCGATTTCTGCGGGGACAGGGTGCAGCTCGTGTTCGAGAGCGGCAAATGATCGGACGCTGAGAGGAATACGGCGAATGGAACCCGGAGTCTTTGCAGTCGTGATGCTGGCGGCACTGCTGCACGCCTCCTGGAACGCGCTCGCCAAGGCGCGTGGCAGCGTGGATGCGGTGGCGATCGCGATGGGTTCGGGTCTGCTTGTGCTTCCGGTGCTGCCTTTCGTCGGGTTACCGGCGGCGGCTAGCTGGCCGGCGCTCGGTGCATCCGCGGCGATCCATGTTCTGTACTTCCGGCTGGTGGTGGCGGTGTATCGCGAGGGGGCCTTGTCGGTGGCGTATCCGCTGATGCGCGGGTTGCCGCCGCTTGCGGTCGCGCTTGCCACCGGCCTGATACTTGGAGAGTCCCCGACGGCTCTGGGCTGGGTCGCGATGCTCGCCGTCGCGGCGGGCGTGCTGCTGCTTGCGGGGGAGGGGTTTGCATCGCGTGCCGCGAATGCCAACGCGCTGATGCTGGTGGCGGCTAATGTCGGGGTGATCATTTTCTACACGACGGTGGATGGCCTGGGTGTGCGCGCCTCGGGCGCGGCGCCGGCCTATGTGTGCTGGCTGTTTGTCCTGAGCGCGCTGGCGCTATTGCCTTTTGGCGGAATTGCGGCCCTGCGCGCGGCGCGCGCGCAGCCGGGGGTGCTCGCACTCGGCGCAGCGTGCACGGTGGGTGCCTACGGGCTTGCGCTCTGGGCGATGAGCCAGGCACCGATCGCCCTGGTGGCCGCGCTTCGCGAGATGTCGGTTGTGTTCGCAGCGATCATCGGACTGCTGTTTCTCGGCGAACGTTTTGGCGCCCTGCGCTGGGCAGCCGTCGCGCTCACTGCGGCGGGCATGATCGGAATCCGCTATGCGTGATCAAGCGCAGCTGCCGCGATACGCCCTGTACTTTGCACCGGCGGCCGGTTCTGCCTGGGATCGCTTCGGCGCCAGCTGGCTCGGCCGGTCGGCCCACACCGGCGTATCCCTCGCGCAACCGGAGATTCGGGGACTCGACGCCGCACGCTTTCGCGCGCTGACCGGGGCGCCGCGCCGCTACGGATTTCACGCGACGCTAAAGCCACCGTTTCGGCTTGCGGCCGGATGCACGCCCGACGACCTGTTGCTGGAGCTGACACAGGTGTTCGGGCAGATTCCGTCGTTTGCGATGGCACCGCTGAAGGCCGTGGTTCTTGATCGCTTTCTTGCCCTTGTGCCGGACGGCGATCCGGGCGTGATCAACCGGATCGCGGACGAATGCGTGATGCGCTTTGACCGATATCGCGAGACAGCGGGCGCAGCCGAAGTCGCGCGGCGCCGATCCGCGGGACTGACGCCGCGCGAAGATGAACACCTGTTGCGCTGGGGCTATCCCTACGTCCTGGATGCGTTCCGGTTCCACATGTCGCTTACCGGACCCCTCGGATCGGAATCCGAAACCGCAGCGCTTCGGCAGGCGGCGGAAAACCTGATTCCCGATGAACCACTGCGCTTTGACTCAGTGACATTGTTCCGCGAGTCATCGCCCGGCGCGGACTTTCTCGTTATTGGAAGGGCGCCTCTCGTTGCTCCGTGACACGTAAATTTCCCGAAATCGTCACGGGAAATTCACACGCCATTCACGAATTGCGAGCAAGAATCTCACGCTTGTTGCGCATACAACCGGAGAAAGCATCCATGCGTGAGTTCCTGAATGCACTTAAGACCCAGCGTTGGGATGACCATCGCTACTACCACCACAGCCGGATCAATCAGTCGCTGCACTTCCTGAGCGCGTCCAGCTTCGTTGTGGCCTACGCCATGCTCTGGAAGGATCCCGCCGTCGCGGCGCTGATCGGCTGGCTGGTGGCGATGGTGAGCCGCCAATCGGGGCACTTCTTCTTCGAGCCGAAGGACTACGACCACGTCAACCAGGCCACGCACGAGCACAAGGAGGAGATCAAGGTCGGCTACAACCTTCGTCGAAAGATCGTGTTGATGGGCGTATGGGCGGCCTCACCGTTGCTCCTGTACATCGATCCCACCTGCTTCGGATTGTTCGATGCGCATGGCGATGGCCTCACCTACCTTAGGCACCTCGGTGAACTCTGGCTCGCGATCGGCATCGGAGGCCTGCTGTTTCGCACCGTCCATCTGTTTTTTCTCAAGGACGTGCAGACCGGGCTGGTGTGGCTGACGAAGATCCTCACCGACCCGTTCCATGACATGAAGCTCTATTACAAGTCGCCTGTGTACCTCCTGCGCGGCGAACTCATAGACCCGATGTATCACTCCGCACGGAACCGTTGACTCCGGGTTGCGGCGGCCGCGCCGCCGAAATACCCGGTTCAGCGGCTTACGTCGACTGCAACCGGTCGGCCGAAGAAACGCGAGACGATCTCCTTGACTACCCGGCGCCGGATCGAACGGTTCGTGAGCGCCGGGTCGGACCACCACCAGCCGTCTTCGCGCATCGCGGCGGCCGCGGCAAAAAAGTTTTCGGTCACTGCGTTGAAATCGGAGTCGGTGTAGTTGTGGCTGAAGATCAGGCGGCCGGTGCCGATCCAGCTGAGATAAATGCCTTGGACACGCAGGTAGTACTGAAGCATCCAGTTATAGCGGGATGGTGTGGTGTAGAGCACGGTGAACACCGAGCAAAGGTTCGCCACCCGCACCGGAAGCCCGGCCTCGCTCATTCGTGCGTTGAATCGTGCTGCTCGTCCGTTCCATGCTTCGTCGATGCCACGATAGCCATCACGCACCGCCGGTTCGTCGAGGTACCGCAGGAACTGGTTCATCGCGGTCATGACGTAGGGGTGGGAATTGAAGGTGCCGCGCGCAAAGCTCACATCGGCCGGGCGGTCATCGCGAAAGCGCTTCATGAGCTCTCGCCGTCCGCAGATGGCGCCGATCGGCAGCCCGCCGCCGAGCGTCTTGCCGTAGGTCACCAGGTCCGCGCGAACGCCGAAGTACTCCTGCGCGCCGCCGCGTGCGAGCCGGAAGCCGAGAAACACCTCGTCCATGATCAGTACGATCCCGCGCTCGGTGCAGACATCCCGCAGGCGCTTCAACCACGCCGTATAGGTGGCGCGGTCGAAATTCGCCTTGCGCGAGCTGTCGATCAGGGTCGAATCGCCGGGCGCACCCGAATTCGGGTGCAGGCCCTGCAGCGGGTTGACGAGCACGCAGGCGATGTCGTTCCGCCGGCGAAGGACGCGAAGCGTATCTTCGTCCATGTCCTTGAGGGTATAGGTTTCATGGGCGGGCACCGGGTTGCCCGCGCCGGGCTGAACGTCGCCCCACCAGCCGTGATAGGCGCCGCAGAAGCGCACAAGGTGCGTTCGCCGCGTGTGATAGCGAGCGAGGCGAACCGCCTGCATCACCGCCTCGGTACCCGACATGTGGAACGAGACTTCATCCAGTCCGGAGATCGCCTTCAGGCGCTCGACGTTGTCTGCGACCACCGGGTGGTAGGGGCCAAGCACGGGTCCGAGCGCGCGTGCCTGCTCGGCGCCGCGCTCGAGGCACTGTTTGTAGAAGTCGTACCCGAACAGATTGACCCCGTAGGAGCCACCGAGGTCGAAGAACTCGTTGCCGTCGAGGTCCCGCAGATGTACTCCCTCCGAGGACGCCATGAATGCGCTTCCGCGAAGATGCTGTCTCACGTAACGGCTGTACTGAAACGGAACGCGATAGGCATCGGTGAACTGGAGGTCGGAAATGCTGTCGGCGATCGCCGCGGTGAGACCCGCACCGGCGGCGAATCGCGATTGGAAGAGCGCGGCGAGACGCAGAAAGCCGGCGCGGCGCCGTGCGGCGATTTCAACCGGTGCGTCGTCGGAGCGGAAGAAGGCGGCCTCGTCGTATTCGTAGTGAGGCAACAGCCGTGCAAGCCGTCGCTCCATGCGCGAGTGGCCGGCGATCGACCGGTGTTTCGCGAGGGAAAGTTCCAGCCTCGAGCGGATTTTCGGGGCGAATCCGGCGGCTGCTGCGCCGAGCGCAATGACAAGCAATGTTTCGTTCATTTGTTTTATATGTCCTCTTTGCAAAACATATATATCCGGGGAGTTACAGCCTCATGACGTTGCGTTCGCTGATTCGCAGGCTCGCGGGCAACGAAGACCTGAACTTTCTTCTTACCAACCGGATTCCGCGGCAGCTGCTCACGCGGTTCATGGGTTGGTTCAGCGCCATCGAGAACCCGTTTGTGCGCGATCTGTCGATCGCGATCTGGCGGCTGTTCTCGGACCTCGACCTGAGCGAGGCGAAAAAGACCTCTTTTCGCAGTCTGCAGGATTGCTTTACCCGTGAACTCAAGGATGGCGCGCGCAGCGTCGTGCCCGACCCGTCGGTGCTCGCCAGTCCGTGCGACGGCATGGTGATTTCCTGCGGCCGGATCAACGGCGTCAACCTCATCCAGGCCAAGGGTTTCGGCTACACCCTTCTCGATCTGCTCGGCGACGGCCACCTGGTGCAGGAGTATCGCGACGGCATGTACGTCACGTTGCGGCTGACCTCCACCATGTACCACCGATTTCATGCGCCTCACGACTGCAGCGTGGATCGCGTGACCTATATCTCCGGGGATACCTGGAACGTCAACCCGATTGCGCTTCGCCGCGTGGAAAAGCTTTACTGCAAGAACGAGCGTGCGGTCATACGCTGCCGGCTCGACGCCACCGGACAACTCATCACGCTGGTTCCGGTCGCGGCGGTGCTGGTGGCAAGCATCCGGTTGCATTTCGCCAATGTGTTGTTGCACCTCAAGTACCGCGGACCGAACGAGATTCCCTGCTCGGCAAGGCTGAAAAAGGGTGAGGAGATGGGCTGGTTCCAGCACGGGTCGACCATCATCGTGTTTGCGCCCAAGGGGCTTTCGCTTTGCGGCAACGTCGTGCCCGGTGCCACGGTACGGATGGGCCAGCCTCTGCTCTCGCTGTCGCGCGGCTGATGCCGTACCGGAAAGGCGATTGGCCTCAGAGTTCCTCGATTGCGAGTTCACGGGGGCGCGGCACCGTACGGTTCGGCTCCTCCTCGATGAGCTGCGATGCATCCGGCAGATCGTCGTTCCAGTGGATGAGTTCCATGCGTCCATCTGTGTGCTCGACAATCGCGGTGCAACTGTCGACCCAGTCGCCGCAGTTCATGTACCGGATACCTCCGACATCCTTGATCGTCGCGGCATGGATATGGCCGCAGATCACGCCGTCGAAGCCGAGATTCCTCGCGTGGCCAGCCACGGTTTCCTCGAATCCGTAGATGAAATCGAGCGCGCCCTTCACCTTGCTCTTGGCGTAGCCGGCGAGCGACCAGTAGCCCGCCACGCGCAGCTTGCGCCGCAGCCAGGACAAGGCAAGGTTGACCCGCACCAGTGCGGAGTACGACATGTCGCCCGCCAGCGCGAGCCAGCGGTGATAGTGGGTGATCTGGTCGAGTTCGTCGCCGTGCAGCAGCGCGTAGCGCCTGCCATCCGCGGCAAGATGGGTGGCCTCGCGTACCACCTCGATGTCGCCAAAGCGCATGCCGACGTAATCCCGCAGTGCTTCGTCGTGGTTGCCGGGCACGAAAACCACGTGCTCGCCGTGCCGCGCGCGCTTGAGAAATTTCTGCACCACGGTGTTATGCGACTCGGGCCAGTAGGTGCCGCGCTTGAGCGACCAGAAGTCGACGATATCTCCAAGCAGGTAGAGTTTTTCCGCCTGGTGCATTCGCAAAAAAGCCAGAAGCCGCCCGGCCTGACAGGCGCGGGTGCCGAGGTGGATGTCCGAGAGGAAAATGGACCTGACCTTGCGCATGCCCTGCGCCGAGTCAGGCATCGCGCTTTCGGCCCACGAAGAGGTAATGCGGCACCCTGAATCCGGGGAGGTAGGGCAGCGCCCCGCGGCGTTCGCTCAGCAAGACGGTTTCCGTGAGCCTCGCGGCGGTGTGCAGGTGTTCGGGATTGAGGCGCACGCCGTCGTGCCCGAACCAGCGGGGCAGGAGCGCACGTGTGAGCGCACCGTGCCGCGCGAAGCCCGCCGGCGGATGCGGCTGCGAGACGTAGAAGTCGACGATGCCGAGCAGGCCGCCGGGACGCAGCATCGCCACGGCGTTCTCCAGTGCCGCCTGCCAGTCCGGAATCATGGTGAGCGAATAGGAGAAGTAGACGCAATCGACCGGATGAGGCGGGCGATACCTGCAGGCATCGGCGTGCACGACCCGGGCAACGTCCGGCCAGCGTCGCGCCCGTGCCCTTGCTACTTCGAGCAGCGCCGGGCAGAGGTCCACGATCTCCATGTATTCGAGCGAAAGCATGCGCGGACCGAGGAAGTCCAGATTGCGGCCGGTGCCGCCGCCGAGTTCGACCACGCGTGCGCCGGGGTGCGGGGCGAGTGCGTCAATCAGGTCGCGGCGTCCGTGCAGCATGCCTTCGCGAAAGGCGTCGTACCGCGACGCCTGCGGCTGGTAGAAGCGTTGCAGGCGGTCCGCATGATCGCCGTTGCCACGCTGGCCGCGAACGAACTGCAGCAGGATGCGCGCATCCGAGAGCGGCGTCATGGCCGGACGTCCGCGATGTGAAGCCCGGCATACGTGTGCACCCGGTCCTGCGGTTCGAGCGAGCGGGCGAACTCGTCTTGGAAATCCAGGCGCTGGCGCAGTGCGCCTCCGTCGTCGATCTTCAGCGTCTCGAGGTAGCGCGGTGTCCGGTGCGCGCTGCGGAAAAGCACCCGTGCGCCGGGGGCGCTGCGCAGCAGGATCGCGCGCCACTCCTCGGCGAGCGCCTCCGGGGCGTAGGAACTCATCCAGTCCATATGGTCGAGCAGGACGAACTTGCTTATTGTCGTGTCCGAGGTGTTGAGGAACCCGGTGACGGTGCCGGTATGGATCTCGATGCGCTGCGCAAGTCCCTGCTTGAGTCGCGCAAAGTTGCCGGGTTTCAGGTACTCGGGGCAGCAGCTGCGGCTGTAGGCGCCGCGCAGGTAGAGCGTCCAGAAGTAGTTGTTCGACACCGGCAGCGACCGGAATACATACTCGATCGCCTCGCGTATGAATCCGGGCACCCCGCCTGCATGTTGCGCCTGCACTTCCTTGCGCTGCGGGTGCGGTACGCCCAACATGCTCAGGGTGATCTGGCGCGACAAGGCCCAGTTCATCCCCGCGCCCCAGAGCCTCGTTCGGATGTGGCGGTCGTAGATCTCGCGCTGCTCCTCCAGCGAACGGGCGTCGATCAGTTGCATCACCGCTGATCGAAGCGCCGGTCGAAGCGCGAGAAAGGCGCGGAACACGCGTGCCACCGTGCCGGCGAGTCCCTGGTAGTAGAAGCTCGAACCCCGGCCGCTGCCGTCGAACCAGTGGTTGCGGCGATCCCAGTATTGCCGCGCGAAAGGCGTAAGCGAGTCGCGCAGACGCGATTGATACAGCTGCGTGAATCCCGGATGCCGGCCTTCGCCGAAGACGGCAAAAAAGTCCTCGAATTCGAGCCGCAGGATTCCCGCGATCTTCAGTTCGAGCAACGCGTTCTGTCTCGGGTTGGCGTCCACCGCATGGATCCGTTCCGGTCCGAGCAGCGCGTAGTCGAGCACATTGCATCCGGCGCTGGTGATGACGAGCATCCGGTCGTCGGGGCGGATGTCGAGCGCCTGCCGGTCCACCGCCGGATCTTCCCAGCAGGTGTTGTAGACAAGCGAACGCGAGTAGATCGAATCGAAGATCTTCTGGTCCATGCGGTCGAGCAGGGTCAGGGAAGGTGTGTGCAAGAGAGCATCCTGGATGGGGCGGGGTTGCGGGTGCGAGGGGAGCGAAGGGTATTCACGATGCCTGTCGCGACAACATGGCCTTTAGCTTCGGTGCGATGAGCGAGTTGCGCCGAATCACGTCGTGGAAGGCGAGTTCCAGGTCGTCGATAACGCGGTCCCATGACAGCGCGGTGGCAATCTCGCGGGCGGCTGACCGGACGCGCTCGCGCAGCGCCAGGTCGAGTGCGAGTGAAACGGCGCACTTGATGAAGTGCTTTTCCTGTCCCACCGGGGCGAGCAGGCCGCTCTCGCCGTGGGCGATATATTGGGCCGCGGCCGCGTAGCCGTAGGCGGTGACGGCGAGCCCGCTTGCCATCGCCTCGAGCGTCACGTTGCCAAAGGTCTCGGTGACGCTCGGGAAGAGGAAAACGTCGGCGGACGCATAGTGCGCGGCAAGGTCCTCGCCGGTGCGTACGCCTGCGAACGTGAAATCCGGGTAGCTGCTTCGCAGTTTTTCCCGCAGGGGGCCGTCGCCCACCAGCACCGCGCGGACACCGGGGTCGACCTTCTGCATCGCGGTCACCGCGCGTATGAACAGCCCGATGTTCTTCTCCGGCGCGAGGCGGCCGACATAGAGTGCGACCGTCTGGCCGTTGGCACACCCCCAGGATTGGCGCAGGTGGACGCTTCTGCGGTGCGGGCCGAAGAGGCCGGTATCGATGCCACGACCGACGACAGTGAGGTTCCGGTAGCCAAGCGCCTCGAGCTGATCACGGACCTGCATCGTCGGCACCATCGTGCAGTCGGCCTTGTTGTGCAGGTTGCGCAGGTAGGCGCTGACGAATTTGCCGATTAGCCCCAGGCCGTAGTGTTTGCTGTAGGTCTGGAAGTTCGTATGAAAGTCGGATGCGACCGGCAGGCCGAGCACCTTGGCGGCGCGCAGCGCGGAACTGCCCAGAGGTCCTTCGGTGACGACATGCACGACATCCGGGCGCTCGTCGCGCCACAGCTGCATCAGCAGGCGCTTGGCCGGCAGGCCGATTCGCAGCTCCCGGTAGTTCGGAATGGGCAGTCCGCGCACCAGGACCTGCTGCAGTGAGGATTCATCGCTCGTCGTGTCAGCGTCGCCCTGACGCGGGCGGATCAGCTGGATACGATGGCCGCGCTGGGCGAGGACGCTCGTCATGCGGCCGATGGTGCGTGCGACGCCGTTGATTTCCGGAGGAAAGGTCTCGGTGACGATCGCGATCTTAAGTGCCTGTGGCATAACGGCCGCAGCTTGCCGCATGCATATGTCTGTCACATGACAGCGAGATTAATTTAATGCGAAGGTCACTTTTGTCCTCAACGGGCACGCCGGTGAGACAGGGCTAAGGAGCCACTGAACAAGGGGGCTACGCCCCCTCGTAACTCCCCCATCTCAGAGGGAACGCTGAACCTTCAAGCCTCGAAATTGGACTTGATCAGCGATTCCTTAGGGAATATCTGAACGAGGGGGCATCGCCCCCTCGTATATCCCCCACACCAGAGGGATGCTCTGTCCGATTCGTTGCTCAATTGGGACTTGATCAGTGCTTCCCTAACGTATTCTTGAAACCTGTCTCCGATATCGATGCCAACCGGACTGCGCCGAATAATGAAAAATCTCTACTACGTTGCCGGCCCCTCGGGCGCCGGCAAGGACACGGTAATCAACTGGGCGCGCGAGAGGCTGCCGTTTGCAACGCCGGTGGTGTTTGCGCATCGCTACATCACGCGCCCGGCCGATTCCGGCGGCGAGAATCACATCGCCCTGTCCGAATCCGAGTTCGAACTTCGCCTGGCGCGCGGGCTGTTCTCGATGCACTGGCAGTCGCACGGCCTGCGTTACGGCATCGGCGTCGAGGTGCTCGATTGGCTCTCAAGCGACGTGTCGGTCGTGGTGAGCGGATCGCGCGAATACCTCTCACGCGCACGCGAGACGTTTCCGGGCCTTGTCTATGTGCATGTGACCGCGCCCCCCGAGGTCCTGCGCGAGCGGCTGCGCGCGCGCGGGCGCGAGCAGGATGAGGACATCGACGCGCGGATCGAGCGCACCACGAACCTATCCGACCGGGCGGGCGCGCACGATGTCGAGATCGTGAACCACGGGCGCATCGAGGAGGCGGGCCGTCAGTTCCTCGATCTGCTGGTGGGTACAGCTTCGAATTGAAGCCCTACCGATCGCGCTCCACTGATTCAGGGCGCCTGAAGGCGGCCCTGTCAGGACCTCTTACTTCTTTTTCCTGCCCGGCTTCGCGTCGATCAGGATGAATGCCACATGGCAGGGCTTGTTCGAGCGGTTGGACCAGGCGTGGTTGGTGCCGCGTTGAATGAGTACATCGCCCGCCTTCATCTTGGTCTCGCCCACGTCCATCACCGCCCAGATCTCGCCCTTGAGCACGATCGCGTAGTCCACCGTCTGCGTCGCATGCATCATCGCGTGGCGCTGGCTGCCGGCGGCGTGCGCGAGCGCGGCTGAGCCCGATTTTCCCATCGAGGCGAAGGCGGTGGCGGAGTCGATCTTTTTCATCCAGGCGCGGTCGGGTGCGAATTCGACCACACGCAGCACCGAGCCGCGTTTCGGCGGCGCGAGCTGGGTGGGCACGCTGCACAGGTCGCGCGATTCGTCGAGGTCGGCCGGCGTTGCGGCGGTGCGCCAGATGTCGGTGACGCCGAAGGTCGGGATGCCCTGCAGCGCCATCACGTGCGGCGAGGGCTTGTCGGATGCGATGATCGAGCGGCCCTTCTTGTCCAGGCCGGTGACGATACGGCGCACTTTCTGCACCCGGGGTTTGACGGATTTGCCTGCAGTTGCCATGGATAGCCTCCTTGAGAAATTATTGTCCGTGTTTCAGCATGCAGGGCCGAGTTGCCGCGTGCCGGGGTAATAGGCGATGGCAAACGAGGGTCGCGCCTGAATGCGGCGGAACCAGTCGGAGAACCGCGGCAGATCGGCCCACAGGTGCGCGAGATCCAGGTCCACCATGCGCACGATCGAGGGCGTGAGCGATACATCGGCAAGCGTGAACATCTCCCCGCAGAGCCACGGCCCGTCGGCAAGCGACTTCTCGGCGCGCTCGAAGGTGGCGCGAAGTTTTTCGAGTGCCTCGTCCACGTCATCCTTGCGAAAACCCTCCGGGCCCATCTTGCGATAGAAGTGCTTGCGAAGTGGCATGCGCCCGGTGAAGTTGCGAAAATCTTCCTCGCTCATCGGGCCCCAGATGTGGCGCACGAAGGCGTTGAACGAGGGAATACGGATCGCAGACGTCGGCACCTCGTCGATGAACTGCCGCCAGGCGCGCATGCGGGCGCGCTCGTACGGATCGACCGGCACGAGGCGCGGTTCGGGGAACAGATCCTCGAGGTATTCGTTGATCACCGAGGAGTCGACGATAGGCCGGCCGTCGTGCACAAGCGTCGGCACCACGCCGTTGGGGTTGAGCTGGAGGTAGGCCTCGGAAAGATGTTCCTGCGCCTGGAAATTGATGCGCCGGTCCTCCCATGCGATGCCCTTTTCGGCGAGCACGATGCGCACCTTCTGGCTGCAGGTGGAGACGGGTGAATTGTAGAGTTCGAGCACGGGCTTCTCGCCTCGACTGGAGGGGCTTGCATGCTAGCATTTGAGAGACGTGAACCCTATACTCGATCAATGATTTCCAAGCCTACAGCGGCCGCGTTACCGCGCGGCCGGCTCGCCGAAGCCGCCTATGAGCATCTCAAGGCAAAGCTGCTCGACGGAAGCCACGCGGCGGGTTCGAGCGTGTCGGTGGAGGCGGTGGTGCGCGAACTCGGCGTGTCGCGCCAGCCGGTGATGGAGGCGGTGAAGCGCCTGGCCGGCGAAGGTTTTCTCGAGATCATCCCGCAGGTCGGCTGCCGGGTGGTCGCGCCCGACCGGCAGGAAATCGAGGATTTTTTCCGGGTGTTCTCGGTGACCGAAGGCCTGTGCGCGGAACTCGCCGCGATGCGCGCCTCGGACGCGGAATTCGCGCAGCTTGAATCGATCGCGCGGGGGTTCGAATTGAAGCGCGGCCAGTCGGCGGAGGAGCAGGCGCAGCGCTACCGCATCCACAACCGCGAGTTCCACGGGCAGATCCACAACATGGCGCATTCGCAGACCCTGCACGCGGTGGCGGGCGGCCTGTGGGACCGCTCCGATTTTTTCATCAACACCGCGATCGGCACCGTTCCCTTCGTGCTGCGCTTTCGCGATGCGGTGAACGAGCACGCCGACATAATCGCCGCGATGCGCCGCCGTGACGGCAGCCTCGCCCGGCGGCGGATGGAAGAACATGTGTTCGCGTTCGCGCGGGCGATGGACGGCAGGGCGAAATGAATTGAACCGCCAAGGCGCCAAGATCTACTAAGGACGCCAAGAAAGACTGATGATCCAACCAAAGCCCGCTCGACGCGGGCTTTGCCGGGGTGGGAGGGGTAACGCGCAGTGTGGAAAATGCGGGCGGGCTCTCCCGCCCTCCCTGTTCCGATGCCTTTGATTTTTGGTTTTGTTTTTGCCTTTCGTCGCCGCGCATTCTGGTCGCGGTGTTTCACCTTCGGAGCCAACTGTGACTGCACTACCCCCGGGAAAAGCCTGGACACGCAATATCGAGCCGATCGCGCATATCGACCTGCAGGACCGGCCCGCGTTCAAGATGGCCCTGCACAAGTCGGGCGATCGCTGGTATTTCTACTGCGCGCATCTCTGGGTGAGCGGCTGGTCGATAGTCGAGGTGACCGATCCCGCGAACCCGCGCTTCGTGCGCTTCATCGAGGGGCCGGCGAACACCTGGACCCTGCAGATCCAGATTGCCGACGGTCTGATGATCACGTCGATGGAAAAGATTCCCGACGGCTGGGGCGGTGAATCGGGTGCGCCGTTTGGTGAGGGCTTCTATATCTGGAGCCTCGAGGACCCGGAAGACCCGAAGCGCCTCGGCCACTACCGCACCGGCGGCGCGGGCACGCACCGCAACTTCTATGACGGCGGGCGCTATGTGCACACCACCGCGCTGCCCGAGGGCTACGACGGGCATATCTACCAGATCGTGGACATTGCCGACCCGGCCAACCCGGTGGAAGTGTCGCGCTGGTGGCGCAAGGGCCAGTGGATCGCGGGCGGCGAAGAGGGTGTGGAGTTCGGCACCATGCTGCACGGCGGTGCCTATGTGAAGGGCGATCGCGCCTACCTGCCCTACAGCGCGGGCGGCTTTGTCATCCTCGACATCTCCGACAAGAGCAAGCCTGCGATGGTGAGCGAGCTGCCGTTTTCGCCACCGTTCCAGTCCTTCATCGCGGTGCACAGCGCGGTGCCGCTCAACGGACGGCCGCTGGTGGTGGTGAATTCCGAGGCGATCTCGGAGCGCTGCGACGAACCGCTCGGCTACGCCGGCATCGTCGATGTGAAGAACGAGGCCAAGCCACGGCTGATCTCGCTCTTCCCGCTGCCGCATCCGCCCAAGGGCATGGAGGTGAAGAACTTCTGCGAGCGTCCCGGGCGCTTCGGCCCGCACAACCAGCACCAGTCGCAGAATCAGCAGGTGCTCTGGCAGGACGAGAACCTGGTGTTCCTCACCTACTTCAACGCGGGGCTGCGGGTGTTCGACATTTCAGACGAGCGCGCGCCGAAGGAGGTCGGTTATTTCATCGCCCCCGACCCTCAGGTGCGCCGCGGCCCGCTGCCGATTACCGGACTTGCCGCGCAGTCGGAGGATGTGGTCGTGGATGCGCGCGGCAACATCTTCGTGTCGGACAAGAACCACGGGGTGTACGTGCTGCGCTATAGGCCCTCGAAGCAGTAGTCTTCGCGGGCGGCCCGCTTAAGCGGCGGACACCTGCGTCAGTCCGCGCTGTTCCGCCGCGATCCGTGCGGTCGGGCGCACGTTCATAGTCATCTGCATCAAGCCGAACACCAGACCCACCACCACCGCGAACTGCCACGCGCGGTCGTAGGAACCGAGCGACTGGTAGATCAGGCCGCCGCCCCAGGCACCTAGGAAGGAGCCGACCTGGTGGCTGAAGAAGGCGATGCCGAGCAGTGTGCCCATGTAGCGCATGCCGAAGAGCTGCACCACCAGTCCGCCGATCAGCGGCGCGACACCGAGCCAGAGCGTGCCCATCGCGGCAGCGAAGACGAGCGTGGTGGTGGGCGACGGTGGCAGGATGAAATAGGCGCTGATGCACAGTGAGCGCGCGACGTAGATGCCGCCGAGCAGCATGCGCTTGGGATAGATGCCGCCGAGCCAGCCGAAGAGGTACGAGCCGCCGACGTTGAACAGGCCGATGAAGGCAAGCGCGGTGGAGCCGACCATCGGGTCCATGCCGCAGATCGCGAGATAGGTCGGCAGGTGGGTGATCAGGAACACCAGTTGCAGCCCGCAGACGAAGAACGCGAGCGCCATCACGATGTAGCCGGAATGACCGAAGGCCTCTTTCACCGCCTGCGCCACCGACTGGTCCGGGCCGCTGGATCTCTCGATCACGATCTTGTCGGCGCGCCCGGCGATGAAGCCCGCGGGGATGATGATGACGATCAGGCCCATGAAGGCGACCATCGCGGTCTGCCAGCCGCTGGAGGAGATCAGCGTTTGCGCGAGCGGCGAGGCGAGTACCAGGCCGATCGAACCCATCGCCGACACCGCCCCCATTGCGGCGCTGCGCTTGGCGGGCGCGGTCGCCTGCGAGGTGACGGTCATCGCGATGTTGGACGTGGTGCAGGACAGCGCGAGGCCGACACAGATGCCGCCGCCGAAGATCAGTTCCGCGGCGGAGGTCGCGTACACGCTGATCAGCAGGCCGGCAAGGTAGATGAACGCACCGACCACCGCCACCGGCCGTGAGCCGATGCGGTCGGCGAGTATGCCGATGAACGGCTGGGTGAGGCCCCAGAACAGGTTCTGCACGGCGATCGCGAGCGAGAACTCCGCCGCGGTGATGCCGATGTCGCGCATCATGTGCGGCTGGAAAAGGCCCCAGCTCTGGCGTATGCCCATCGACAGGCTGAGCATCACCGATGCGCCGGCAAGTATCGCGAAGATCTGCGCGCGGGCAAGATCCTGTTGTTTCATCGGTTTGCTCTCGTCGAAGGTGCGGCAGCGCAGGGATGCGCAGGAAAACGAATCGTGAAGGATTATCGCAGAGTCGGCCGGGATCGGCCGACACGGGGCCTCGGTGCGCATCCGGCGCCGGTTTGTCACAATGCGGGTTGGGTACCCTCATCAGCGTTGGTTCAACGAACGGGGCACGAGGGCAGGATGAACTCGATCGGGCCTTGTTCGCGGAGAAACCTGGCAACTCGCCATGCGGAGAACGGGATGAATTTTCTTGCAAATTTCTGGTATGCGGCCGGCTGGGCCTCCGAGATCACGAAGAAGCCTCTGGCGCGGCGCGTCCTCGATCGCCCGGTGGCGCTGTTTCGCACCGAGGGCGGCAAGGCGGTGGCTCTCGACGACTGCTGTCCGCACCGGATGGTGCCGCTCTCGCATGGCACGGTGGAAGGGGAGAGCCTGCGCTGCGGCTATCACGGCCTGCGCTTCGACTGCGCCGGCAAATGCGTCGAGGTTCCGGGTCAGGCGAGCATCCCGCCGCGGGCGAAAGTGCACGCCTATCCGTTGGTCGAGCGCTGGAAATTCGCCTGGATCTGGATGGGCGAGCCGGCCGCCGCCGATCCCGACCTGATCCCCGAGTTGCCCTGGCTCGACGCCGCCGATTGGGCTTATTCGCATGGCTGCATCATCTACGCATGCAACTATGCGCTGTTGCTGGACAACCTGATCGACCTGTCGCACACCACCTTTGTCCACCAGCGCACGATAGGCACCGACGATGTCGCGAAAACGCCGGTCAGGACCACCTCCGACGCGGGCCGCGTGCTGGTCGAGCGCGTGATGGACGACACCGAGCCGTCGAATCTCTACAGGAAGGCCGGCGACTTCACCGGGCGCGTGAACCGCTGGCAACGCATCGAGTTCACGCCGCCGGCCAGCGTGATCATCGACGCCGGTGCGGTTCCCGCCGGACCCGATGCCGGCAAGCGCGGCATCAACACGCGCGTGATCAACATCATCACGCCCGAGACGCCGCAGAGCACGTTTCACTTCTGGGCCTTCGCGCGCAACTTCAAGCTCGATGACGCGTCGATGACGCAGTACATCGCCGAGGCGATCATGCTCACGTTCAACGAGGACAAGCGCCTGATCGACGATCAGCAGCGCAACGTCGACGCGCGCCCGGAGCAGCGCATGCTCGACAACACGGCGGATTACGGTGTGGTGCTGGCGCGGCGCATTGTCGAGCGGCTGCTGCGCGAACAGGAGGAGACACGCGCCCACGCGTGAGTGAGAGGGACGCGCCGGCGCGTGAGCGAGGCACCCGCTCGCGCGGGGGTCGGGCGGACACGCCTGAGGTTCCAGGCAGTCGGCATCGCGGTGGATCGAACCAGATCTGTATGCCGATCGACTCTCTTCAGGCGTCCTTCCTTGTCTTTTTCAAAAAATGTTGAACATTGTCAGGGGCGCCATACCGGCATCGGGTCTCAGAGCGCGCGCACCGCTCCCATGCCGGTGATCAGGAAATCGATCGGCTCGTAGCCCACGACTTCCATCGGCGCGCCGCCGCAGGCGCCGCCCACCGCGAGCCAGGTGCGGATTTCCTGCGCACCGCAGCCGCCGTCGCGATCGATCGAGGCTTCGTCGAGGTTGCGCGCAAGCGACGCGGCTTCGCCGTGCGCGAGCTTGTCTAGGATCATGCGGTCCCACTCGGGTCTCACCGAGCCGCGGAACCTGCCTGCGAGCACGCCCGAGACCAGCCCCTCCTGCCGCGCCTGTTCGTTCGCCTCCACCAGCGCGCGGCCGTGGATCAGCCGCTCCACCATCGCGGCATCGTCGGGCGCTTCGGATTCGACGTCGCCTGAGGGCGGCGCGTGCGAGATGCCGCCCGAGCCGATGATGCCCACGCGCAGATGCTTGTCATACCCGGAGATCGCCTGCGCAACCGATTCGCCGAACTCGAAGCAACGAAACGGCGTGGGCAGCGGTGGTGCGCCGGTGTTGATCAGGATCGGGACGATAGGCATGTCATCGGCGATCTCGAGCAACTGCAGGGGCTGCGAGATGCCGTGGTCGATGCGCAGGTCGTAGGAACACGCGGCATCGAAGCCGTCGTTGAGAAGATGCCGGTGGATATGGCGGGCGAGCGCGGTGTCGGTGGCGAACGGGCCCTTGCGGGTCTTCCAGTCGCCCCAGCCGTTGACGCGCCCGGTGCCGATGACGAAGGCCGGCATCAGGTCGTAGAACAGGGTGCGCATGTGGTCCTGGCCGATGATCACCAGAACATCGGGCTTTGCCTTGCGGAAATGGTCACCCAACTTTCGCGCGATGCCGCGGTAGCGCTCGATCGCCGCGGCGTCCTCGGGCGGTGGCGGAAAATTGATCAGCGGGCTGTGGGCAAGCGCGCCGGCGGCGGCGAGTGTGGCCATGGCTCTATCCTTTCAATCCGGCAAGCGCTGCGAGCAGCGGTGCCTCGTCGATGATGGTCTGCGGCGTCGGCGCGGGATCGGGCATGAGCCCGCATTCGCGCCGCAGCGACGCAATCTCCTCCCAGCCGGGCAGGGACACGCGCAGGTCGGGCACCGCATCGCGAACCAGGCGTTCAGCGGCGACCGGCGCGTACTTCGCATCCACCAGCGCGCGGACCGCGGCGTCTGCGTTCGCAGGCGAGGTACCCCAGCGATTGGCGGTGACCAGCGCGCGCAGGTAGCGCTTCGCGGTGTCGCCGTTCTTCTTCAGCCACTCGGTACGGGCGCCGACGATTTGCCCCGGATAGGCAGGCGCAATCTCCGCGCCGCGCCAGAGAATCGCAAATCCTTTTTCCTGCGCCATCGCGTCGAAGGGCGGGATCAGGATGGTGGAGACGGAGCGGCCATCGATCAGCGCGTCGAAACGGTGCTTTACCCCGCCGACCGCGTCGTAGTTGCAGGTGTGCCAGTCGATGCCCTGCCGCGCCAGTGCGCGGTAGAGCACGAGCACGAAGCCGTTGGTGGTGGCATCGACCGCGAACGGATGCCTGGCTGCGTCGGCGAGCGTTGCGCAATCGGCGCGCACGCAGAAGCTCATCACGTTGGTGCGCTCGAGTTGCGCGATCATCGCAAGCCCGGCCTTGCGATCCGCGTTCCAGGCGATGATGTTGTCCATCACGCCGATGCCGATGTCCCATTCGCCGTCGGCGAGTCCCTGGCCGAGATGATCGGAGGATAGCGTCTGGGTGAACTCGACCTCCAGTCCCTCGGTTGCGAACGCGCCGGTGTGCTGTGCCCACACAATGGGTGCGGGCGCTATGAACTGGATCTGGCGGAGCTTTGTCATCGCCTCATTCTCTCACCAGTCTCGGCTCACGCGCCGACGCTCGCCGGGCGCCAGCGCAACAACCAATCCTCGAGTTTTTGCATCGCGCTGTTGGTGGCATAGCCAAGAGCCCCGAGGATGACAATGCCGGCGAAGATGTCGGCGCTGCGGAAGGCGCGCGCCGCCAGCAGCATCAGGTGGCCGATGCCCGGTTGCGATGAGAGCATCTCGGAGGCGACTGTGATGATCAGCGCAATCGAAATCGACACCCGCATGCCGGCAAAGATGTCGGGCAGGGCGTTGGGCAACTGGATCTTCCATGCGCGCGCCCAGGGTGACAGCCGCAGCATGCGCGAGACTTCGGTGAGACGCGGGTCGACCGACTTGAAGCCGTGGATCGCGCCGAGCAGGATCGGCCACACCGAGCCGAAGGCAACCACGAACACGATCATCGCGTTCGAGAAGCCGAGAACGAGGATCGCCGGCGGCAGTATCGCGGAGGCGGGCAGGGGCCGCAGAAACTCCGCGCTCGGTTCGAACAGATCGCGCGCGAACGCGCTGGATGCGATCGCCGCGCCAAGCGCGACACCCGCCACCGATGCGGCAAGCCAGCCCGCGAACATCCGCCACACGGTCTTGCCCAGCGGGTCCCAGAGATCGCCGCCGGAGATCCATTCGGTCAGCACGCGGAATGTGCGGTCGGGCCCGGGGAACCAGAGCGGATTGATCAGTTTCGCGTCCGCCGCGAGTTTCCACGCGAGCAGCGCCGCGGCGAGAAAACCCAGGCTGAGGAGGAACCAGAAGGCGCGGTTTTTCATCGGCGATCGTTCATGTCCGGGCTGCCCAGTACCAGGCGAGCCACCTGCGTTCCATCGCCGCGAGCGACCAGTTGAACAGGAATCCGATCACGCCCAGCCATAGCAGGGTTGCCCAGACGAGATCGGCCTGCAGCGACTGCGATGCAACCGTCATTCCGTAGCCCAGGCCGCGCGGATTGGAGACGATCTCGGTGGTGACGGTCACCACGATCGCGATGCCGGCGGCGACACGGATGCCGACCATGATTCCGGGCGTGGCCGCGGGCAGGGCGAACTTGAGAATGCGCCGGGTGGTGGAGAAGCCCATCATGCGGCCGACTTCGATCAGGCGCGGATCGATTCCCCGTACCGATGAAATGGTGACCAGCAGGATCGGCCAGAAGCACGCGAAGGCCGCCACTGCCGCGCTCATGTTGCGCGAGAAGCCGAAGATCAGAAGCGACAGCGGGATGAGCGCTACCGAGGGCACCGGCCGCAAGGCATCGATGGTGAGCGTGGCGGCGCGCTCGAGCGGCCGGAACAGGCCGAGCACCGCGCCGACCGCGACGCCGGATACGGCCGCGATCGCGAGGCCAAGCAGCGCCGCGCTGAAGGTCTGCCCGGTCTGCTGCAGAAGCGTTCCGTCACCCAGGGCCTCGACCAGGGCCTGCGAGAAGCGCGTCGGGCGCGAGAATCCGTCCTCCGACAGCACGCCCGCGTGCGACAGGATTTCCCAGGCGATGAGCAGCGCCACCGGAAACAATCCGCCCAACACTATTCTGCGAAGGCGCATTCAGCGTTTTCCTTACGCATCAAGCGTTTCTGCTCCCGTACGCATCAGTGGTGTTCCAGATGCTTGTACAGCCGGTGACGGTAATCGAGGAAGCGGCTGTCCTCGCGCGTGGTGAGCTGGTCACGCGGGCGCTGCAGTTCGACATCGACTATCTCGGCGATTTGCCCCGGGTTGGCGGCAAGCGCGATCACCCGGTCGCCGAGATAAATCGCTTCCTCGAGGTCGTGGGTGATGAACAGCACCGTGCGGCCGTCCTCGCGCACGATGCGCGCGACTTCGTCCTGAAGTTCGTGGCGGGTGATGGCGTCCAGTGCGCCGAACGGCTCGTCCATCAGCAGCACTTTCGGCTCCTGCGCAAGGCAGCGCGCGATCTGCACCCGCTGCTGCATGCCGCCGGAGAGCTGCGCGGGAAACTTCCCGGCGTGCTCGGTGAGACGCATCTTCGCGAGCAGCGGTTCGATGCGCGCGGCGTGCTCGGATCTGGCGATGCCGCGAGCCTCCAGGGCAAGCGCGATGTTGCTGCGCACGGTGCGCCAGGGCAGCAGCGCGCGGCCGTAGTCCTGGAACACCACCGCGATCTCAGGCTGGGGGCCCGCGATCTTCGCGCCCAGGAAGCGGGCCTCGCCGCTGCCGGCCGGGATCAGCCCCGCCATCACCCGAAGCAGGGTGGTCTTGCCGCAGCCGGAGGGGCCGACGATGCAGACGAATTCCTGCAGGCCGACGCTGAAATCGAGCGAGCGAAGCACTTCCTTGGCGCTGGTGCCGGCGCCGAAGGACACGCTCACCGAGCGTGCTTCGAGGACCGGCGCCGGAGTGTCTGACATTAAGGGAGGCTCGATCTGGTGGAGTGAACTGGGTGAATTGGGCGAATCGGACGGCGCTTGACGGAAAAAGGGCGCTGCGGCCTTCGCCGCAACGCCCGGTCTGCTTACTGGAACAGGAGCTGCGCAACCGTCGAGGTGCCCTTGGTGATGCCGAACTCGCGGCACAGGTCGACCCAGTACTGGACTTCCTTTGCGCTCACGTCGATCGCAAACACCGGCAGGGGCACCGACATTGCCACCGCTTCCGGCAGCTTGAGGTAGGTGATCTGCGCCTTGCGCGCTTCGGCCTCGTTCTTGCCGATCCATGCCACCGCGTCGCGGATCGCTTCCTTGAATTCGCGCGCGACCTTCGGGTTCTTTGCCACGAAGTCCTTGGTCATGATGAAAAAGGATTCGAGATAGGAATCCGCAATCTCGCCTCCGTGGTTGGCGACGAGGTAGCCCGTGCCCTGCTGCGTGATGCGACCGATGAAGGGCTCGACCGGCACCGCCGCGTCGACCTGGCCACCCTTCAGGAGGTCGCTCATCTGCGGGAAGAAGGCCTCGACGAAAGTGACCTGCTTCAGGTCGACGTTGCGGTCCTTGAGCCATTTCATCAGGGTCACGTGGTTCACGCCGTTCAGGCCGGGCACGCCCACGCGCTTGCCGCGGAAATCGGCGGGAGTCTTGATGTTGGACCCGGTCTTCGCCATGACAGCCATGGTGGGCTTGGCCTTGGTCTGCAGGGTGGCTCCCGACACGATCATCGATTCCACGCCGCCTTCGTTGGCGAGGATGAACGCGGGCGGGGTGAGCGTGCCCACCTGCAGCGAGCCGCCGGCCATCGCGCTGGCGATGGTGGAACCCACCGGAACGAGCTGCAGGGTCACGTCAAGGCCGTGTTTGGTGAAAAAGCCCTGGTCCTTCGCGACGAAGGCCGCGAGGAAGGCGTTGGCGCCGGTGTAGCCGAGAGTGAGCTTGGTCTGCGCCACGGCGAGCGGCGCAATGAGCGTCGCCAGCAGTGCGGCGATGAAACGGACGGACTTGTTCATGCGGTGATTCCTCCGGAAGTTGTGCTTTTCGATGCGTGATTCGGCAGATAACCGATCGAGGCTTATTTTTGCCTAAATGCAGGCCCTTGCCTAGGCGAGATTTTCAATACCGGACTTCAAATTCCGGCAAATGCAATTTCGTCAGGGCAGGGCCGCGTATTTTTCGCTGATTGTCCTCTCATACCCGGATCAGGCGGATTTTCCGATCTTCTTCGGGTCTTCCGCGAGCAGCAGTGCGCGGTCGATCAACGATTTCAGTTCGTCCTTGTACTGGTAGAACTGGTAATTGCTCGCCATCAGGCGCACCGGGTCGCCGGCGTAGTAGCGCTCGTATTGCAGTTGCCGGCTTCCGAAGGCGTCGCCCGCGAGGTCCCAGGCGAGCTTGAACAGGCGGACGCGGTCTTCCGCCGGCATGCCCGCCGCGCCCTGGTAATACTTGGCAACATCATCGGCGATCGGGCTGGCGAAGTCCGCCGCCGAGGGCATCATCAGCAGGCCGCCGGCGCCCAGGGTCTGCAGCACCTCGATCACCTTGGGGTAGGTGCGCTGCATGAAGGCGCGAAGCGTCTGCAGCGGTGTGAATGCGGTGCGTATCGTGCCCATGCGGGTGGTTTCAAACTCGACCTCCGAGCGCACGATGCAGCCCTTGGCGAGTTCCAGCCAGCCGATGCATTCGCCGAGCTTTTCCTGCACATGCAGGAAGCCGTCGATCTTCACCGCCTCCGAGAGCGCCACCGCGGTGCCGATCGCAAGCTGCAGTTTTGCCACGCCGCGCGCCGCGGTCTGGTGCGCAGTGTGGTTGCGCAGGTTGGTGTCCACGTACATCGCGTTGGCGACTTCGACGTTGTTGTGCAGGAACACGCGGTCCCAGGGAACCAGCACGTCGTCAAATATCAGCAGCGCGTCGGGTTCCTCGAAGTTGGTGGCAAGAGGGTGGTCGTAGGACGAGCGGCCGCCTTCGTCGAAGGGCTCGCGGCAGATCTGCTTGATGCCCTTGGCGTCCACCGGCATCGCAAAGGCCATCGCGTGGCGTTCGTCGCCGGGTTTGAGCCCGGGGAGGTTGTAGACCAGCACCTCGTCGGCGATCGGGCCGAGGGTGGCGAGCATGCGCGCGCCGCGGACGATGATGCCCTCGGCGGTTTCGCGGACTACGCCCATGTGCAGGAATTCGTCGGCCTGGTCGAAGGAGGACCTCGAACGGTCGATCTGCGGGGTGATCAGCGCATGGGTGAGGAACAGGTCGTTGTCGCGGACGTACTCGTAGTAACGCTCGACGTTCGTCTGGAAACGCTTGTCGATGCGGCCGAACACGTCGCTCGATTCCGCGAACGCCATTACCGTCGTGTTGAGAAAATCAGGCGATCGGCCCATCATGCCGAAGGTGGCTTCCGACCAGACGCGGAAGGCGTCGCGGCGCTTGCGCAGGTCCTCGACGGTCTTTGACATCATGAATGCGGTGCCGGCGCGTTTGCCGGTGGCCGGCACTTCGTAGGTCAGGATGTCGCTGTACTTCGGGTCGTGCTGCATGTCGTACAGCTTCGCGATCTGGCGCACCGGCGCGGCGAACGCGGGATGGGAGGTGACATCCCGGATGCACTTGCCGCGCAGCCAGACGTCGCGCGGGCGGGACTTGAGGCCGTCGATGTATTGCTTGCCGGTGCGAACGGGCATGTGAACCTCCTCGGATGATGCGGGGTTGAGAGCCTGCGCCTCTGTGGGGTGCAGTGGAAGTAGGGACTTGTCGGAAACAGGTTGGAAGCTGAGGCCTTGCGAAGAGCAAGGCAGATTACTAAAATGCTAGCATGTTAGTCAAGCATGTCCGGACAGTGCCGAACGGCGATTGTTGCCGGCATGTTCAACGGAGGAGTGATCCATGTCGCTGTGGCCCGAGCTCGCATCAGGCGAGTTCACGATGTCTTATGTCAACGCAGGCGGAATTCGCACCCGCTGTCTCGAAACCGGTAGCGGCAAGGACACGCTGATCCTTCTGCATGGCAGCGGCGGCCATCTCGAGGCCTACACCCGCAACGTGTTCGCGCACGGCAAGCACTTCAAGGTGTACGCGATCGACATGATCGGCCACGGCTTCACCGGCAAGCCCGACCGCCCCTACCAGATCGACGACTACATGGACCACCTGCTCGCGTTCATGGACGCCAAGGGCATCAAGGCGGCGCACCTCTCGGGTGAATCGCTCGGCGGCTGGGTGGCGGCGTGGACGGCGATCAAGCGTCCGGAACGCGTGCTGAAACTCCAGCTCAACACCGCGGGTGGCCTCACCGCCAACCCGGAAGTAATGGACCGGCTGCGGACGCTCTCGATGAACGCGGTGAAAAGCCCGGACCGCGATGCGGTGAAAAAACGCCTCGAATGGCTGATGCACGACAAGAGCCACGTGTCGGAAGACCTGGTGGACATGCGCTACTCGATCTACACCCAGCCGGGCTTCGTGAAGGCAATGGAAAACATCATGTGCCTGCAGGTCATGGACATCCGCAGGAAGAACATGATCACCGACGACATGCTGCGCACGATCAAGGCGCAGACGCAGATCATCTGGACCGACCACGACCCGACCGGCGCGGTGGAAGTCGGCGAGCGCTTCGCCGCCAACATCCCGAACGCGAAGCTGCACGTCATGCAGGGTTGCGGGCACTGGCCGCAGTTCGAGGACGCGCCGACCTTCAACAGGCTGTCGCTCGATTTCCTCACGCGCTGATCCGGGACCGGGAATGAAAGAAATACGTTTTGACGGCAAGGTCGTGGTCGTCACCGGCGCGAGCCGGGGCATTGGGAAGATGCTTGTCGAGCGTTTCTCCGATGCGGGCGCGAAGGTGGTGTTCTGCGCCCGCCGCGGCGATGTGCTGAAGGGCATCGAAGCGGACCTCCGGGCGCGCGGCCGCGAAGCGCTCGCGGTCACGGCGGACACCGGCCGGTTCGAAGACTGCAAGCGGCTCATTGAAGCCGCGGTGAAGGCCTACGGCACCGTGGACATCCTCGTCAACAGCGCGGGCGTGTCGGGCGTGCAAAAGCCGGTGTGGGAACTGCAGCCGGACGAACTCGACGAGGTGATGAAGGTGAACGTGCAGGGCCCGTACGCCTGCACCCACTTCGCCGCGCCGCACATGATCCGGCAGAAGTCGGGTGCTATCGTGAACATCGGCTCCTTCACCGGCAAGCGGCCGATGCCGTTTCGCACCCCCTACGCCACCTCCAAGATGGCACTTATCGGCCTGACCCGGACCGTCGCGCTGGAGCTCGCGCCGTACAAGGTGCGCTGCAACTGCATAAGCCCCGGGCCGGTCGAGGGCGAGCGCGTCGAGGAAGTGGTGGCGAACGCGTCAAAGGCGAGCAACCGCACGGCCGACGATGTTCGCAAGGGCTTTCTCGGCCTCTCGCCGATGAACGAGATGGTCACGGAAGAAGAAATCTGCGACATGACCTTCTTCCTCTGCTCCGATCACGGACGGCACATGACCGGGCAGGACATCAACATGACCGCCGGCATAGTCATGTACTGAGGTCATGTTCTGATGTTCTGATGCGGCGTGATCGCCGCGTCAGTCGCCGCTCAGTCAATCGTCAAATTCGCCGCCGCCGGTCATCCCCGGCAATTGCGGTCGCGTTCCGGGAAGGGGCAGGGGCGGTTTGGGCTTGTCGCCCGGAAGCTCCTGCGGTGCGGGTCCGCCCTGCGAGCCGTCACGGATCAGTTGCCCCGACACATGGATCAGCAGTTGCCGTTCCTCGGGGGCGACCGCCACCTGAAACACATCCGGCCGGTTGTAGTGGCCGGCGAAATCATGGATCAGTTTCGGGATGATCACGTCCTGAAGGTCCACGTCGGCATACAGGATGCCTTCGCCCGGGCCCATCTCCGCCAGCACCTGTCCCTTCGGGCCGATGATCGAGGCACCGCCGCGGCTTTTCGCCGCCGTCAGGTACTCGCGGTCCTCGGGCGTCATCGCATAGCGCTCGATCAGTTCGTCGGTGACCACCGCGACCGAATTGATCACGAAGGATTTCATCGAGTACGCGAGGCCGCGCGTCGCCGCCATGATCGAATCCTGCATCACGTAGCTCGCATTGAAATGCGCCGGCCACGCGGCCACGTGCACCACCGGGTAGTACACCGAAAGCGCGAAGGTGGCGAGCGGGTTGGAGTTCTCGCCGCAGAGCATGCCGCTGATCGCGCCGAAATGCGTGTGATAGGCGCGCATCGTGCTGCCGTGCCCGCCGGTGTGCACGAGGCGCTCGCCGTTGGTGGGCACCATCTTCTGGTGCTTGCCGAGGATTTCCCCGTTGCGATCGATGAAAAGCTGGGTGTTGTACATCGTCCCGGTGGTGCGAGAGACCTTCTCGTTGATGCCCACCACCGCGACGATATTGGCCTCGCGGCAGGCGCGGCCAAGTTCGTCGGTGGCGGGGCTGGGCACCTCCACCGCATTCTTGAAGAGCTCGCGCGACATGAGAAGGGCGCGGTCACCGACGTCGGGGATGAAGTTGAACCAGCCGGGATGCGTCGGGATGAAGCCCTCTGGAAATCCGATCATGTCGGCACCGTTGGCGCCCGCCTCGCGGATCAGCGCGCAGGCCTTGGCGACGCTCGCCTCGCGGTTGAGAAAGACCGGCGCGGCCTGTACTGCCGCCAGCCGGATTTTCTTGTACTCGTCGCCCATGAAAATCTCCTTTGTGTCGAAACCAGTCAGGGCCGGATTAGGTCCGAAACCCGCGGTGGCGTCAAACGCGTCCAAATGTTC